>JAFUWR010000219.1 GCA_017471125.1 Clostridia bacterium
CCGTCATCGCCGCGGCGAACAGCGCCACCAGCGGCGCGGTGGACAGCATGAAGGTGTACCCCGCGCGGCTGATGACGTCGTAGGCGTTCAGCATCATGAACGACGCGGGCCTGGTCAGCCGCTGGATGGTCACATAGCCCATCGTGACGCCGGTCAGCAGCGAGAACAGTGAGAAGCCCGCCGCGTAGATCGTCGCGTGGGCATAGAACGCCGGGCCGCGGACGGTTCGATAATAGCGTATCATGATCGCCGCCACCAGCAGGAAGAACGCCGTCGCCGCGATGAGCGCCAGGTTATCGCCGGTGAAGCCGCCGGTGGACACGTCGTAGACGGTCATCAGCGGGCCCACGCGGAACTCCCGCGTCGCCGCGTCCACCCGGAGGTCGGCCCTCCCCCGCTGCCGCGGCACCATCCTGACCCGCACGCGGTCGCCCGCGAACGGCGCGGCTTCGATGGTGAAGCCCTCCAGCCGTTCGGCCTGGGCCTGCCCGTTCGCGGACAGGTAGGCGGTGTAGGCGTTACCGTTGGCCACGCGGATGGCGACGCAGACCACCAGCAGCAGCAGCGCCAGCGCGGCGATTTGCCTGACCATCGACCTCATCGGGCGTCGCCCTCGATCCCCAGGATGCGCAGGGCCGCGCCCAGCATCTCCACGGGCCCGCCGCCCTGGGCGAAGTCGGGACGCCCGCCGCCCTTGCCGCCCAGGGGCTTCGCCGCTTTAGACAAAAGCTGGCCCATGTGCAGTTCGACGTCCGCCGACCGCGCGAACACGAACGCCGCCCGGCCTGGCTCGGTCTCCGCGCCCAGCAGCACCGCCAGCCCGGGCCGCTTGATGAGCTGGGAGGCTACATCTTTTATGAGGCCCATGTCCCCCGCCAGCATCCGCGCGGCTACCCTGACCCCGTCGGGGCTGACGGGCAGTTCTTCCGATAAAATGGCGTTCAGGGCGCTCTCCCGGCGCAGGCGGCCCAGCTCGTACTCCGCCTGCTTGAGCGCCTCCTGCATGGCCGACACGTGGGCGGGCAGATTGTCCACGCTTGTAGACAGCAGCGCCGCCGTTTCATGGGACATATCATATACCTTTCGGTAATCGTCGTAGGCCCGCTTCCCCGCCAGGAAGCTGACCCGCATCTTGCCCCGGGCCGGGGCCACGCCGACGATCTTCACCAGGCCCAGCTGCCCCGCCGTGGACGGGTGGGTGCCGCCGCAGGCCACCATCTCATCCTCCCCGATGGCCACGATCCGCACGTGCTCGTCCACCGTGGGCGGCTTGCGAAGGGGCAGGGACTTCAACTCCTCCGGGTCCGGGAACCAGCAGCGCACCGGCACGTCCCGCTGCACGCGATCGTTCACGTCGTCCTCCACCCGGCGGATGTCGTCGGGCGAGATGCGGGTGACGCCCTCGGGCATCGCCACGTCGATGGTGGACACATCCGAGCTGATGTGCAGCCCGATGGTCACGCCGCCCAGCAGCCGCCACAGGGCGCTGGCGATCATGTGGTCCCCGGCGTGCTGCTGCATGTGGTCGAACCGGCGCGGCCAGTCGATCTCCCCGTGGACCACGGAACCGACGGATAGCGGCGCGTCCGTCACGTGGCAGACGTCGTGCTTTTCGTCCACGAACACGTCCAGTATGTGCGCGCCGCCGAGGGTCCCCGTGTCGTAGGGCTGTCCCCCGGAGGTCGGGTAGAACGCGGAACGGTCGAGGTAGACGTGGTATTTGCCGTCCGCCTCCGAACACGCCGTCACTTCGGCGTCGAAGGCGGTCAGGTAGCTGTCGTCATAGTAGAGCCTCTCGGTCATATGTATCACACTCCGCCTCCTATCATACCCGAACTTGGTGAAATGCGCAAGTCTTTACCCAATCTAAATTGACATTCCAATGGCAAAAAGCTATAATTTTGGCGTTGAATAATGGTCATGCGATGATGGGGAGAGTAACCGGCGCGAAGCGGTGCAGAGAGGGGCGCGAAAGCTGCGAGCGTCCCGCGCGAAGGCCGATGAAGGACACCCCGGAGCATCCGCGAACGCGGCGCGTCCCGGCGATAGTGGGAACTGAGATGAGGCGCATGCCTCAAAGCAGGGTGGCACCGCGATACCTTCGCCCCTACGGACGGGACGGAGTTTTTTTATTTTACCCGACAGAAGGGGGACAAAACATGCTGACACAAGCGCCCAAGGGCACGCAGGACATGCTGCCCCAGGATTCCTACCGATGGCAGGCCATCGAGCGCTCCATGCGCGAGACGTGCGCCCTGGCGGGCTACCGCGAGATCCGCACGCCCATCTTCGAGCACACCGAGCTGTTCCAGCGCGGCGTGGGCGACACCACGGACGTGGTGCAGAAGGAGATGTACACCTTCACCGACAAGGGCGACCGCTCCATCACCTTAAAGCCCGAGGGCACCGCCGGCGCGGTGCGGGCCTTCATCGAGAGCCACATGTACGCCGACGCGCTGCCCGCGAAGCTGTACTATTCGGCCTGTCCCTGCTTCCGCTATGAGAAGCCCCAGTCCGGCCGGCTCAGGCAGTTCCACCAGAACGGCGTCGAGGTGTTCGGCGCGAAGGACGCCAGCGTGGACGCGGAGATCATCAAGCTGGCGATGGACGTTTTGAAGGCCAACGGCATCGAGGGCCTGAAGCTCTTCATCAACTCCATCGGCTGCCCCAACTGCCGCAAGGCGTACCTTGAGAAGCTCAAGGACTACCTGCGGCCCAAGCTGCCCGGGCTGTGCAAGACCTGCCAGGAGCGCTTCGAGCGCAACCCCATGCGCATCCTCGACTGCAAGGAGGACGCCGCGAAGCTTACGGACGCGCCGGCGATGCTGGACAACCTGTGCGAGGACTGCTCGACCCACTTTGAAAAGCTCAAGGGCTACCTCGGCGCGATGGGGCTCGAGTACCAGATCGACCCGCGCATCGTCCGCGGCCTGGACTACTACACCAAGACCGTGTTCGAGATCGTCACCGACACGCCGGACGGCGGCGAGCTGACCGTCTGCGGCGGCGGGCGCTACGACGGCCTGGTGGAGGAGCTCGGCGGGCCCGCCACCCCCGGCATCGGCTGGGGCATGGGCATCGAGCGCATGCTGATGGTGCAGGACATGCGGGGCATCGCGCCCGCGGCCCCGGACTACCTGGACGCCTTCGTGGTCACCCTGGGCGACGAGGCCCGGATGGCGGGCGTCAAGCTGGTGAACGACCTGCGCATGAATGGCGTCAAGGCCGACCTGGACCACGCCGCCCGCAGCATGAAGGCCCAGTTCAAGTACGCCAACAAGCTGGGCGTCAGGAACGTGGTGGTCATCGCGTCCGACGAGCTGGAGAAGGGCGTCGTCAAGCTGCGCAACATGACCAAGAGCACCGAGGAGACCGTGCCCGCCGACCAGATCGTCGAGCGCTTCACCAATAACTGATATCATAGCAATACAAATCCGGGAGGCTTATGAAAATGCTTTCGCACAAGAGAGACCATTATTGCGGACTGCTGAATGAGTCCAACGTCAACGAGACCGTCCACCTGTCGGGCTGGGTGCAGCGCACCCGCGACCTGGGCGGCGTGGTGTTCGTGTGGCTGCGCGACCGGGAGGGCCTGGTGCAGCTGGTGTTCGACAACGCCGTGTGCGCGCCGGAGATCTTCGAGCTTGGCCGCTCCCTGCGCTCGGAGTACGTGGTCACCGTGTCCGGCGAGGTGAAGCTGCGCGACGAAGGCGCCATCAACAAGGATCTGGCCACCGGCACCATCGAGGTGTTCGTGAAGGACGCGGTGCTCTTGAACAAGTCCGAGACCCCGCCCATCTACATCGACGACAAGGCCGACGAGAACGAGCTGGTCAGGCTCAAGTACCGCTACCTGGACCTGCGCCGCCCGTCCATGCAGGAGAAGCTGCGCCTGCGCTCGCGGGTGGTCAACTGCATCCGCTACGAGCTGGACGACCTGGGCTTCACCGAGGTGGAGACCCCCATACTGTCCAAGTCCACCCCCGAGGGCGCGCGCGACTTCCTGGTGCCCTCCCGCCTTCATCCCGGCACGTTCTACGCGCTGCCCCAGAGTCCACAGATCTACAAGCAGCTATTGATGCTCGCGGGCTTTGACAAGTACTACCAGATCGCCCGCTGCTTCCGCGACGAGGACAACCGCGCCGACCGGCAGCCGGAATTTACCCAGTGCGACATCGAGATGAGCTTCATCGACGAGGAGGACATCTACGCCACCGTCGAGAAGGTGTTCGCCCGCATCTTCAAGGAGATCAAGGGCATCGACATCGCCCTGCCGCTGCCCCGCATGCCCTGGCGCGAGGCCATGGAGCGCTACGGCTCCGACAAGCCGGACACCCGCTTCGGCATGGAGCTGGTGAACCTGACCGACAAGCTGGGCAAGACGGGCTTCGTGGTGTTCGACTCGGCCATCGAGGCCGGCGGCCGCGTGGAGGCCATCAACGCCAAGGGCCTGGCCACCATGACCCGCAAGCAGATCGACAGCCTGGCCGAGTACGTCAAGACCTACCGGGCCAAGGGCCTGCCCTACATGACCTTCACCGCCGACGGCAACGTGAAGAGCTCCTTCAACAAGTTCATGTCCGACGAGCTGATCGAGACCGTGCGGCTCGAGATGAACGCCGAACCCGGCGACATCATCTTCTTCGGCGCGGACAAGAAGAGCGTGGTCTGGCAGGCGCTGGGCGCGCTCCGCTGCGAGATCGCCCGCCGCCACGACATGATCGACCACGGCAAGTACAACCTGTTCTGGGTCACCGAGTTCCCGCTGTTCGAGTACTCCGAGGAGGAGGAGCGCTGGGTGGCGGCCCACCATCCCTTCACGAGCTGGTACAGCGAGGACAACCAG
>JAFUWR010000220.1 GCA_017471125.1 Clostridia bacterium
GCTTCCACGACCTCGACGGGGAGGGTGTCCTCGGCGGGTGCCTCGCCGATCTCGGCGTACACCGGCTCGTATTCCGCCACCAGGCCCTCGGCCTCCGCCATCAGCGCGGTCAGGGACAGCGGCAGGACGGCGTCGGACAGGTCCACGTCGGCGGTGTAGGTGTCGCGGACGATGACCGGCTCGACGACCTCGGCCTCCACCGGCGCGTCCGTCGGCGCCGGCGTGGGCGTGGGTTCCTCGGTGGGCTCGGGCGTATCGGTCGGTTCGGGCGTTTCGACGGGTCCTTCGGTACCGACTTCGGTCGGTTCTTCTGTTGGTTCTTCGACGACAGGCGCTTCGAGGTCGGCCCAGACCGTGGTCGGTTCTTCGACCACTTCGACCTCGACCTCCGCTTCGGGGGCTTCGGTCGGCTCGGGCGTCGGCTCCTCGGTGGGTTCGGGCGTTTCGGTCGGTTCGGGCGTCGGTTCCTCGGTGGGCTCCGGCGTTTCGGTCGCTTCCGGCTCGTACTCGATGCCGTTTTTCAGGTACAGGGTGTGGACGCCGCCGTCCCTGGTGAACACGGCCAGCTCCACCATGTCGTCGTCGATGAAATCGCGCAGGGCGGTGACCACGTAGTCGCCGTCCCCGTCGGGCTCCACGGCCACGGACAGGGGCTGGGCGTCGTCCAGCACGCTCTCCCCCGCCTCGTCCACGTCCTCCGGGGCGATGTCCAGCCCCGCGCCCGCGAGCACCTCGCTCAACAGCGCCTGGCTGTGACCGTTCAGGTCATAGACGTGCTCCTGTCCGAACGCGGCGGGCAGCTCCATCGCCTCCAGCTCCATCGTCTCCAGCTCCGCGGGACTTTCCTCGATCTCCCCGCCCAGCTCGAAGGCGTCGACCTCGGCCACGGCCGCCTCGGGGCCGCCGCCGGGAGCCTCCTGGTAGCAGGCGTCGGTGTGGACGTGCTCGGGCTTTTCGCACGTCAAATACCCGCCGTCATCGTAGCAGCCCTCGCCGTGGACGTGGGCCTCGATGCCGCAGGTCGGTATGTATTCCATTGTGTTGGCGTTCAGCTTGAGGCCGTCGCTGGTGAGCAGCAGCGTCGCCACGGCCAGCAGCGCCAGCAGCCGCTTCCAGAAGCGCTTTTTCCGCGCCTGGGCCACGAGCGCCTCGATGATCCCGTTCCTCTCCATTTTCTTTTACCTCGTTCGGGGCCCATATGGGGCCGTCCGCCCGGTCGGTCTATGAACTCCCTTTTCAAAAAAACATACTTATAGATATAGCATTCTATCATCATTGTAGCCCCGAACGATTACACCCGGGGTTACATGGCGGGGTCGGTCAAATTTTACCTACCTATCCTATGCGATTCTATGCGTCTCGGTGCGCCGTCAGCATCAGAGCTTGAGCGCCCCCATGACCTCGGCCACGTCCCCGCGCACGACCAGCGAGGCCCGCGCGTCGGCGGGGGTGGGCTCGGCGTTGACGACGGCCAGGGTCCTGCCGTGGAAATAGCCCAGGAAGGACGCCGCCGGCTCCACGGACAGGGAGGTCCCCGCCACGATCAGCGTATCGGCGTTGGATATTTCACGGCACGCGCCCATGCAGGTGTACTTGTCCGGGGCCTCGCCGTAGAGCACCACCCAGGGCTTGACCACGCCGCCGCAGCGGTCGCAGCGCGGGATGCCCTCGGAGTTTAAGACCTTCTCCATCGGGAAAAAGGCGTTGCAGTCCATGCAGTAGTTTTCGTGGACGCTGCCGTGGACCTCGTAGACCCGCCGGTTCCCGGCGACCTTGTGCAGCCCGTCGATGTTCTGGGTCACGATGCCGCGCAGCTTGTCCGCCTTTTCCAGCTCGTACAGCTTCTCGTGGGCGGCGTTGGGCCGCGCCTCCGGGTGCAGCATGTGCCGCCGGTAGAAGCGGAAGAAGGTCTCCGGGTCCAGATAGAAAAAGGACTGACTCAGGATCATCTCCGGCGTCAGTCCCTCGAATTCGCTGGCGTAAAGCCCGTCCCCCGAGCGGAAGTCGGGGATGCCGCTGGCGGTGGACACCCCCGCCCCGCCGAAGAACACGATGCGCCGCGCGCGGCTGACGACGTCCTGAAGGGGGCTTGATGTCATGATGCGATCCTCCTGCGGCGCTGTTTGTCGGCATAGAGCGCGGCGTCGGCGCGCTTGATGAACTGCGGCAGGCTCTCCCCCGCCGCGTAGCGCTCCCAGCCGATGCTGGCGTCGAGCCGGTAGGGCAGCCGGTGCTCCCTGTTGCATTGGACGAAATTGCGCCGCAAAAGTTCCACGAAGCCCGCGGCGGCGGGGTCGCCGTCGAAGAAGCCCATGATGAGGAACTCGTCCCCGCCGAACCGGGCCACGATGCCCCGCGCCCCGGCCATGGCGCCGGTCAGCACCCTGGCCGTCAGCACCAGCGCCCGGTCGCCCTCGGGGTGGCCATAGGCGTCGTTGATGCCCTTGAAGTCGTCCAGGTCCAGCATGAATAAATAAAGCCCGCGGCCCTCGCCGTCCTGCCTGACGTAATCGGCGAAAGCAGCGTCCAGGGTCTTGCGGTTGTTGAGGCCCGTCAAACTGTCGCGCAATATCTCCCGGTCCTGGTCGTCCATGTAGATCAGCACGATGGAGATGGCCGCGCAGGTCCACGTCCCCGGCATGCCCGCGAACGGCAGCGCCGCCAGCGTGCCCACCACCGGGATGATGTAGAACCCCAGCAGCTTCTTGACCGTGGTGTGGTAGGCGTCGTCGCTCCTGACCCGCATCTTTAGGAGGATGTGCAAAAGCGACGCCAGCAGCATGCCCAGCGCCGTGATCGTCTGGAGCCAAAACAGCGGCCCCCGGACGTAGTAGTTGTCGGGGGTGACGTCGAAGATCCATCCCGTCCACATGGACGCCAGGTTCAGCGCCGCGGACAGCATCGCGGGCAGCGCCACGATGAACATGAGCCGCTTGGTGATGCGGTAGCCCAGGGTCTCCAGCACGTACAGGTACCACAGGCACCCCAGCCCCACGCCCAAGGGCAGGTACACGGCGTTCACCACTTTGTTCACGATCACGCCCCCGGGGAACTGCAGCCCGTCGATGGCGATCCAGACCGTGTCCAGCACCAGCGTGCACATGATGCCGTACACCGTGTAGCGAAACAGCACCCTTCGCATCTGCTGGTTGACGTTGTTCTCGCTCTGGTAGGCGATGGCCGCAAGGATGATGAAACACAATACATTTATTTCAATATGTATGGCTGTTGTCACGTTATATCATCCCTCTTCATATCACGACCTGGTTCCTTCCCCCGTTCTTCCCCATGTACAGCTTGCGGTCGGCGCTCTCGATGATGGCGTCGACGGGGGACTGGAAGTCGTTCTCCTCCACGCCGATGGTGATGTTGATGGTGAAGTCGTGGCCCCCGAAGCTCAGCGGCATGCGGGCCACGGCCTCGCACAGGGCCTGCATCTCCTGCCCGCCGGCGTCGAGGTTCATCCCCGGCAGGAAGAAGCAGAACTCCTCCCCGCCCCACCGGCAGACGCTGTACGCCTCGCCCGCGGCCTCCCGGAAGCGGTCGGCCAGCGCCCGCAGGGTGTAGTCGCCGCAGTTGTGGCCGTAGGTGTCGTTGACCCGCTTGAAGAAGTCGATGTCCGCGATGGCGATGCAGAAGTGCTCCTCGGGAAAGCCCACCTGGAATGCGTCGATGGCGTCCAGCATGGCGCGGCGGTTGGGCAATTGGGTCAGCGGGTCGGTGCCCGCCTCCCGGTGCAGCTCCTGGTTGTCGATGCGGAGCTGACGCTCGGCCTCCTGGAGGTCGGTGCTCAGATGGGCGCAGATCGTGGCCAATATCAGCGATATGGTGATGGAATTGAGCGATTGATAGAACATGCTGTCCGCGTTGGACAGCGCGCAGGTGGGGACGTGGACGGTGGAATACCGAAACAGCGCCATCCGCAGCCCCACCTGCGCCGCGAACCAGGCCGCCTTGAGCCACGGCGGCTCGTAGATGTTGAAGAATATGAGCACCATCAGCGGCAGCAGCAGGTGCTGCGCGCCGGTGCTCCAGCCGAAGGCGTGGACGCACCACGCCGACCAGATGGCGTTCGTCGCCGCGTACATGTACACGCAGGCCCGGGCGTTCACCCGCCCGATGGACCGCCGGCACGCCGCCGCCGCCGCGAGCATCAGAAGCGGCATCCAGTGCCAGCCGTCGCCCCGCATGCCGTACAGGAGGAAGCACAGCGGAAAGTACGCCATGAGCAGGCTGACGCCGGCCACCAGCGCGCTGCGATAGTAGCCCGGCAGGTCCTTCCCCGCCCGCGGCACCTTCTGCCTGAAAAACGCTTCGAGATGTTTCATGGCCCGTCCGTCTTCCCCTTCGTATATGGGTATCCATATTACCTATATTATGCCAAAGATCGCGAATGTTTTCAAGCCCTTTTTACAATAATATTTTCAGTTTTGCGACAGATATTACAGATGTGTTTCCCAAAGGCCAGAAGCCGCCCGGCGGTCTGGTATATTATCTCCCATCAAACTAATACACTATTAGTGTGATTATATATCTATTAGTATTGCCCCAAAACCAGCGCCATAACATTTGTTCTGGCGCTGGTTTTGGTGATGAGCCTTTTCACCAGCATGAGTGCGTTTGCGACTAGCATCAAGATTACTCCTGCCGAAGGATACAACCCAGACGATAACACTGTTGCTGAAACTTATCATGCGTATAAGATTTTCAGCGCTGTAACTCCTTCGGGCTATGAAGGCGTTAACGATGACAATATTGAGACCGCCAAGACCTCTACGGATGTTGGTTTTCAGTATAAGCTGAGCGGGACCACCGATCCCTGGTATACTGCTGTTAATGCCTCTGGTTATTTTGATTTTAGCACTCAGTCTGATGGAAGCATCATTGCGACTTTGAAAAGCGCATATAATGCGGATGCATCTACTGCTCAAGCGATCGCTACTGCCTTAAAGCCCTATACCAAGGACGTAGATGCAACGAATGGTATCAATTGGAATTATAACCTGACTCTCAATACAGCGCAGACAGTCGATGATGGCTACTATCTGATAGTTTCTTCTCTTGGTGAAAAGCTTGTGCTGGCTACTGCTGATATTGAGATAACTGAGAAGAACACCTATCCTGGCGTAGACAAGACTCAGAAGGACCTTGACGACGGTAGTGCCTACATTGATGCTACCCTTGACACTCATGACAACGTAAGCGTTGCTGTTGGCGATGAGATTTCTTACCAGGTTAAGGTGACCATCCCCGCCACGATCAATGGAAACATTGTTGTGACAGATACCATGTCTGCTGGCTTGACTTTTGATAAGGATGCAGAAAACGCAATTACCGCAGACAAGGGCACCAAAGATACCGATTGGGCTATCACGTCCAGCAGCGCCCAGGGATGGGTTATCACGATCAGCCCCACTACTGCCATGAAGGCTGCTGGCGACATCACTTTCACCTTTAAGGCCAAGGTGAACAGCAGCGCCGTTGTTGCGGATACCACCCGTAGGAACTCTGTAAAACTGGAGTATAGCAACTTCGAGCAGAACGACTATGTCCCCTTCGAACTCAAGTCTGCTGCCATCTATAAGTATGATGGAAATACGAGCACTGCTCTTGAAGGCGTTGTGTTCACCCTGAAGGAAGGGGACACTGAATTCCCGGTGTCTTACGATGCGACGAACGGTTACTATTACTATGATGCCGAAAATGGTTCCGCTGACATCTCAACCGGCGATGACGGTATGATCATTATTCGTGGCTTGGACGGTGACAAGGCTTACACCCTCACTGAGAAGACTCCGAAGCCTGGCTATAACACCCTGTCCGCTCCTGTCAGTCTGACCTTGCAGGCTATTGACTTTGAATTCACTACCAGCAATGCCGATCAGGTTGAGAACAACAAGGGCGCTGAGCTGCCCAGCACTGGCGGCATCGGCACCACCATCTTCTACGTGGCTGGCTCCATCATGGTCCTCGCTGCTGCAATCCTGCTGATCACTAAGAGGCGCATGGGTGCGAACGACTAATTCCTACGTAGATCCTCGTGGATAGGATGCGTCTGGACAGGCTATAGAGCCTTTAGCAGGCCTCACAGCCTCCACAGTCGCCTCACATCCACACACTGCCCTGGGCCCCTAACCGGGCCTGGGGCTTTTCTAGTGTGCCGGGCATGGCACGATTCTTGCGGGTGAGAGTCCCGCCACGGGTGGCTACCGCCAAGTGTAGCGAACCGCAAGCCGTTGACGGCGACGTCAACGGGGGAGGAAGCGGTGTAGC
This sequence comes from Clostridia bacterium, assembly GCA_017471125.1. GTDB lineage: Bacteria > Bacillota > Clostridia > Christensenellales > Aristaeellaceae > UBA2862. The sequence goes on from JAFUWR010000220.1 coordinate 6,274, forward strand.
AAAGCCGACGAGCCTACGAACAGAAACTGGATATAAGGCCAAACGGTGGGTAAGGTTGCTAGACAAACCGAAGCCCGAAAGGTAGACGTAAAACCGAGACGGTAAATCCAGAGGTTGTGCGGTGAAAGAATCGCGTCTTACCCCGGGAGGCCCGGTCAGCGAGGCGAAAGCCGAGTGCGAAAAAAGCGAGTGACCGGGAGTCAGCTGAGGCCATAGTAAGGAAGTGCATTCCTGAAGGGCCTAATGTCGTGGCATTGCAGATCACTGTGAGTAAATCAACGATAGCCCGAACACGCAGCAAATGCCAAGGCGAAGGGATCGTAACCCGGAGCGGCAGGAGAGGCGGACATGCATTTTCGTTGATCTTTGCAAGCAGACTGCGAAGCAACGGACAGCAACGTTCGATACCATGCCACGATGTAGCGCCGTATACCTGACCGGTATGTACGGTGCAATGGGAGGGAGGGGGGCAAACCCCTCTCTACCCTATTGCCTTTGTGTTGTCTTAACTGACTTTGATGAAAAATACAATGTAAATAATATCCCCAGGGAGTGTGGTTAACCCCCCAGGGATCGTTGTGTTCCTACGCCAGCACCATTGTGATCATGGCTGCGGCGTTGGGCAGTTGCTGCTTATTCGCCAGCACCCATGCGGCGCTTGGTGATCAGCAGAATCGCAGCGGCCAGAACCATCAGAGAACCAGCAACGTAGAAGATGGTGGTGCCGACGCCGCCGGTGCTGGGCAGGGTTGCACCAGTATAGTTGATCCAGAACCAAATACCATCCGGGAACAGCAGCATAGGTGGTCGTGGTGCCGTCCAGAGTCGCTACCTCAGTACCGAGGTTGTCCTTGTTGGCGGCAGCCCAAGCACGAGCGGTGGTAATAGCATCAAGAGTAGCCTCAGGAACGGGGCCCGTCAAGCCGCCCGGATAGCTGGAACCATACTGAACATCAGTCAGCTTACCAGCATTGTCCCCAGTGCCAGGAGTACCGGTGAAAATCTGATAAACTTTATAGGTATGAGTCACAGCATCATTGTCCCTATTAACAGTGATGTTGTAGGTCACCGGATCATCAGCAAAAGCCGGGATCATGGAAGCGATCATCATCGCCGCCAAAACCAGCGCCAGAACAAATAATCTGGCCTCGCTATCACCACACTACATATAGACACTACATCCGCCCCATCAGTATCACGATTTTCCCCTTGACAAACCCCTCCAACCATGCTATTATGCTTATAGAAGATGCTCTGTCTTTTCCGAAGGCTTGCGTTCCACGCGGGGTATTTATGTAGGAAGGATGGAGCATTTTCTGTACCCTATCATCACCCTTATCAGCCCCATCAGTGTGTACATTGTTGCACCGGCGCATCGCCATGAATTATTTGCTTCCTCAGCATAAAGAATGCACGACACGCAATGTGCCAAACACACGCTCCGTTTAGTCCGTTCCTTCTCCTCCCTGACCACGGAAGTCATGGCTACTCTCAAACAACCAATGCTCATACGGGCTCTCCCAGTGAGGATTCTCAAATCCCCTAAATCCTGTGGACATCTTGATATTGAACGCGGGCAGCATCGTTTGTATTTCCTGATTGATGTACTTGTACAGCTTCTCTTTCGCAATCGTCCGCTTCCCGCGCGTCCGCGCGCCGTCAGGCTTCACCAGGTGCAGATCATTCATTCGGAACTGCATCGCGCCGAGGATGATGTCGGTGCATTGCAGGATCACATGATCGTGGGAGCAGACTTCCGCGATATCTTCCCGGCGGATATGAACCCGGCTGCCGGCATAGTCTCGCGTGTTTGGCAGGTTCAACAGATAGTCTTTGAAGCGTTCCCGCTTCTCTCGCGTGTCAGGTAGTTCGTCCAGATAGATGCGAACGAAGCACTCTTCCGGCGTGGTCCTCAATCCGAAACTGTGCTTGAGGAACTGGTAGTAGAGCTTGAAATACTTGTCCCGGTTTTTGTCGATGGGGGCTGAGCTCGTTTCCCGAAACATAATGCGGAAGCGAATCTTCCCGGCTCGGATAAAATCGAAGAATAGATGGATGAGTTCCTCATACTTCTCCAAATAGTTCGGTGTGACCTTGATCCACTTTACTTCACGGAGGAGGTTGAGTTCCGTTTTTTTATTATTTAGAGCGGTTGTAATCTCCTCCAGATATTGGAAAGGGAGAATGCAGCCTCCGAAGAAATCGCTGTATAGCGTGCCCTTGTCCAGGGATTCGTCGCAGTAGATAACGTATTCCACAGTTTGGCTCCTGGTGTGAATAATTTCCCTGATTATACCATGATAGGTGACGGAGCGCAAGAGTGTGGGGAAGGGAAAATCGGTGGGGGGATTGCCAAAACCAGAGCGACAAAACCCTCAAAACGGGGACATCCCTGCCCCGGAGCGGTTTGCCCCAGAACAGGGATGTGTGGATGAGAATTCAGGCTAAAGCCTTGTTCTCACGCATTGCTTCCAGCTTATCGCGTAGCGATTAGTCGTTGGCACCCATGCGACGCTTGGTGATCAGCAGGATGGCAGCAGCCAGAACCATGATGGAACCAGCCACATAGAAGATCGTGGTGCCGATGCCGCCGGTGGAGGGCAGGGTAGCGCCAGACTTATTCTCGATCTGGCCAAAGATCTCGCCAGAGCCGAGTTCATCGGTAGTTCCGTCGATCTTAGTGTCAACAGTCTCAGTACCACTGCCATCGGCCTTATCACGAGTAAAGGTAAACTCACCGCCGCTGGGAGAGGCAGCATAACCAGTCGGGCCATTCAAGGCAGTGATGCTGTATACACCAGTAGTGCCATCAGCTGCAATGGTACGGGTGATGGAGAAGCTCAGAGGATCCATCGTGTTATATCCGTCAGGGGTAGTGGTCTCAACGAGGAGGTAGTCGCCAGCATCCAAGCCATCGAACTCAAAGTTAGTAACGCCAGTGATTTCCTGATCAACGGTGTAATAATCCGTATAATCAGTCAGAGTGCAAGCATCACCATACCGGTCATTAGTATCGTCAGCACCAGAAGCAAGCTTCTTATACAGGGTGAAACCAGCACCGGTCTTCGCTTCATAACCAGATTTGTCAGCCTTGGCTACGATCTTGTCTACATCCATCTTGTAGGTGAACACGACCGTAGTATCGTCGGGAGTGTCGCCAGTCTCTTCACCGCCCTGATCGTCATTGGGGTTGTTAGAGTATTCGACATGGCTGGTATTGGGGTTGCCAGGGTTGCCATAGACAACACCAGTACTATTCAGGGTAGAAGTGTAGTACACGCTGATAACAGAACCAGCTGCGACTTCGCCAATTTCCTTCAAATTGGCAAAGACGACTTCGAAGGCGCAATCATCATCAAGGCCAGTAGTTACAACCTCGAACCCTTCGGTGATCTCTGTATCACCAACATAAACCTTCACTGTGCTAGCATTGAAGGTCAGACCCTCACACTGCTCATCATGAAAGGTCAGATGATAAATCTTATAATTATCATACTGGTCGGTGATGGTAGCAGTCAGTTTAAAGGGAACCTCATCGCCGATGTCGTAGTCAGCATAATCACCGTAAGTCAGCCCCTTCAGATCGCTCAAGTCAATGTCAGTCGAGCTATCATTGTTTTCAGCAACATCCTTAGTAGAGGTGGTGGTATTTGCCTTACGAGTGATAGTGACATCACCCACAACCTTCACGATGTACAGGGAATACTCGTCACCCTCACCAGGCGTGAAACCAGAGGCATCCTTGATAAGATAATAGCCAGCCGGGACACTCGTCAAAGAAGCTCCAGCAGCAACGCCAGCCGCATAAGTACTACCATCAGCATAGGCATTCACGGCAACAGCAGTCTCTTGCGCGTCATTATCCATAGCGGCTAGGGTATCAAGCACATTTTGAGCAACAACGCCAGTGTTACTACTGCCAGAACCCCACTGTACATTAGACAAAACACCATCATACAGATCACCAGTAAAAATCTGATAGACATCATATGTGTGGGTAAAACCGGTCGAATCCGTAGGCATAGTCAGAGTAAAAGTCTGAGCATCAGCCATGGCCGGGATCATGGAAGCGATCATCATCGTCGCCAATACCAGCGCCAGAACAAAAAATCTGGCCTCGCCATCAATCAATTACTAATAGATGCTTCATATGCACTATTAGTATCAGATTCCCTATCCCTCTTGACCAATCCTCCGCCCTGTGGTAATATTAAGTTGTGGAAGGATCCATTTCGGACGTTTTCCACATGTGCGCGATTACGCATCAGATTTGTTGAAAGGTCAGGGGGTGATACTCCATGCCACGCAAGCGTACCCGGAAGGCCAACCGCAAGGCAAAGGATTCTGTATTCGTGGATCTGTTCCACCAGAAGAAGTATTGCCTACAGTTGTTTAAGTCCCTTCATCCGGAGATGGACGTCACTTCTTCTGACATCAAGACGATCACGCTCAAGCACATCGTCGTGGACCGGCAATACAATGATCTGGGCATTCTCGTCCAGGACAAGCTCATCATCTTGATCGAGGCTCAGTCCAAGTGGAGCGATAATATTCTGCTTAGGCTTTGGTTTTATGCATCTGACACCTACCTGACGCAGATCAAGAACAATCCTGCCTGGGACGTACATGATACGAAGGCTATTCCACTTCCGCCACCGGAGTTTGTAGTGATTTACACAGGAAACCGAGATATCCCGCCGACCGTCAGCTTGAGAGAGCACTTCTTTAAGAATGCTAATGTGCCAATCGACTTGATCGCGAAGGTAATCCGGCAGGAAGGCAACGATATCATCGGCCAGTACATCACATTCTGCCATGTGTTCGATGACATGGTGAAGAATTACGGACAGACCCGGAAAGCGGTGGAAGAAACGATAAGGATTTGCAGGGACAAAGGCGTCCTTGCAGAATATCTCCGAGACAGAGAAGAGGAGGTAATCGAAGCTATGGTTATGTTGTTTGATCAGCAGACTGCTGTTGAGCAGTACGGGGACAGAAGAGAGGCTGAGGGAGAGGCGAAAGCAACCGCCGCTGCCACCGAACGCGACAAGCGGCGTGTGTTAAAGCTGTTTGCAAAGGGAAACAGTCCGGAAGAGATCGCCGACGACATGGAGTTGGATTTGAAATTGGTCAAAGAATGGCTTGCGGCACCCTCGATGGCGTGAGTGATGACCACACTGATGGGGCTGAAAGATGCCTGTCAGTGTGGTTTTCTTATATTACTAATAGAGCGGAAATAAGACTTACAGAGATGCGGAAATGGCAGGGTCAGATTTTTTCTCGTGGCGCTGGTGCTGGCAGTCATGATGCTGCTGGTCAGCGTAAGCGCATTAGCTGCTACAATTGAAAATAAGACCGACCATTCTTATGATGCCTATCAGATTTTTGCAGGAACTCATGTTGCTGGTGAAACCACAGGCAAACTGGGTGTTACTGGTTGGGGTAGCGGTATTAATGGAGATGCGTTTCTTACCGCATTGAAATCAAACTCTGCTTTTAATAAGACTACCGGTACAGGCGAGGATGCTGTAACTGAGAATGTTTTCAAAGACGCTAAGACTGCCGCTGATGTCGCTTCTATCCTTGGTGATAATGCCACTGATAAGAGTGATTTTGCAAAGGCTTTTGCGCTTGAAGCTGAGAAGCATCTCAAGACAGAAAAAACTGCCATCGCAGCTGGTGCTACAACTGCTGAACTCCTGGGCTATTATCTGCTTGTGGACACTCAGACTCTTGAAGATGGAGATGCCAAGAACCTTTCTCTGTTGGAGGTAACCGGCAAAGAGAAGTTCACTATCGAGAAGAAGTATGATAAGCCCTCTCTCGATAAGGACATCATTGAGGATGATGCAAATGTCGAGGCAGCCGACAAGAATATCGGTGATACTATTACTTACGAGCTTCGTGGTACTTTGCCTTCCAACCTTGGAGACTTCACCAAGTATTACTTTGAGTTCTCCGATACTCTGTCTAAGGGCCAAGCGTATCAGGGCGATATAAAGGTCTACTTGAACGAAGTTAAGGCAAAAAATGACATCACTGGTAAGTTCACCATCAAGCATTCCACTGATAAGGGTGCTACTGACAAAACTGACGGTGCCTCTGCTACTGAATTCTCGATCAAAAATGAGGACATTTTGGCTGCTTCCACTGGTATTGCCGGCGTGAAGGGCAGTGATGTTATCATTGTTCGCTATACCGCGATTCTGACAAAGGACGCTACCGTTGGGTCTACGGGCAACGAGAACAAGGCCAAGTTGACTTACTCCAGCAATCCGAACTATAATGGTGATGGCGAAAAGAAGGATACCCCCGAGGACAAGACCCTTGTTTTCACCTATGAACTGGATACCACCAAGGTTGACGGCGCTGAAGTTACCGTTCCCGATGGCGCGACCTATTATAATGCAGACGATACTGCTGCTGCTGACGCCTCTGAAGCCGCATATGCAACTGCCGACGGCGTGACGTATACCAAGGATGCTGCTGGTAAATGGCACAAGGCTATCGAAGGCGCTGAGTTCAAGCTGTATCGTATGAATGGAACCGACAAAGAATATGTCGTGCTTGAAGCCAGCTCTACCAAGGTTAAGAGTTGGACGAAGACCATTGGGGAAGCAACTGTTTTGACTTCTGCTGCAAACACGGGTCTGTTTGAAGTGTCTGGCTTGGATGCCGGTACTTACTACCTGGTTGAGACCAAGGCTCCCACTGGTTACAACCTGCTTAATGATCCTGTGAAGGTTGTAATTGCTGCGACTATCACTGGCTCAACCACTGGTACTGTGGGCGCGGCTGATGATCATGATAAGGTTGCTCCCGCTTTGACCGCTCTCACTATCGCGGTAAACGATGGCACTGCCCAGAATGGTAAGTTAGCTACTGGTGAAGTCAAGGATACCATCGCCAATAATGGCGGTAATGTCCTCCCCTCTACCGGCGGCATCGGCACGACGATCTTCTACGTGGCTGGCTCCATCCTGGTCCTGGCTGCTGCGATCCTGCTGATCACCAAGCGTCGCATGGGTGCCAACGACTGATCGACAGACCCATTTTTCCCCGGAGAGCAAGTCAAGCCCTCCGGGGCTTTTCATTAAGGAGGTTCTTATGGCATATCCAGACACTACCCATATCGCGAATGAATACAATGCTCTGCTGGAAGAGTTGCGCAAGGAGTATAATGAGGGTCATATGCCCGGCTACCATTCTTTTAAGACCCGATTTCGATCGCATGACCTTGATTTATTAATGCGAAAAATCAACGGGAGTCCGTTTTTTATCGGTGAGGCAAGAAGATATGGCGCATTGATAGAAGTCAATGTCAGATGGGATAAACTAATGAAGCACTTTACAAACAACTGACCATTGGAGTTTTCATCTGTGCCAAAGATGTCAAACCACAAAGCTCACACGATACATACGAGCATGCTCCCGTAGGGGCGGCGTTGCGCCGCCCGCCAGATACACCGATGCGAAATATACTCGGGCGGGCGCCGCAACGGCGCCCCTACATCCCTGGCTCGGGTGACCTGTATCAACGGCGTTGCGCCGCCCGCCCGGGGACCTCATCCGACCCGCTCCGCGGGCCACCTTCCCGATAGCAGTCGCGCTACTGCCCATAGGGCAGGCGCGACCAGCCCGCCCTGGGATTCTGCGAATCCGGGCGGCGCTGCCGCCGCTTCCGCTTCGCGAAGTAGCGGCGGTGCGTAAAGGGGGAAGGCAATATCAAGCATCCGTAGGGGCGATGCCCTCATCGCCCGTCGTATACGCCGTCACACCATTGGTTTATTCTCTATTGACACCTTTACCGCGCTGTGCTAAACTATACTCACACCGAGCAAGGAGAAGCCGCTATGCCCCACTACCTCTCATCCCGCGAGGAGAAGATCGACGCCGCGCGTCGCATGAATCTGTTTTCCGATTTGTTCATGTCCGTGGCGCTGGATGATCGGCTCGCCTGTGAATACGTTCTTCGTATCCTAACGGGCATCCCATCCTTGGCGGTGCTTGAGATGCGCACACAGTACCGTGTGAATAACATGATCGCCCGAGATGTCATTTTTGACGTTTTGGCTCAGGATGAAACGGGAAGGCTATACAACATTGAGGTGCAACGAACGGATACGCTCGATCACCCACGCCGCGTGCTTCTCTATGCGTCTGAATTGATAACTGAGTTTATGCGGAAGGGAAGCTCTGTGGACGATACGCCGGAAGTCTACATCTTTTATTTGAGTGAGACAGACATCTTAAAGACCGGTAAAAGTATTGCATGGGTAGAAAAGCGGTTGGCTGGGGAACCGTATTGCGACGGCCTTCACATCGCATTTGCCAATGCGGAGGTGGATGACGGAAGCGAAGTGGCGGGGCTGATGCGGTATTTCAAAACCGCCGACCCGGATGATCTATCGCATGGCTCTCTTTCACGGCGCATACACCTTTTGAAAAAGGAAAAGGAGGGCGAGGAACTCATGTGCCAGATCTCAGATAAGTTTGTTCAGGAAGGAAAGGTCCAGGGAAAAGTCGAAAGCATCGTCAATCTTACCGCCAAGATGTCCATCTCTGATGAAACTGCTATGGAATTGGTCGGTGTTGATGAAAAGGAACGTCCCCTTTATGCTGCATACGTGAAAGAGATGAGGCGTGCAATGGCGACGGCTTAGTGGTAAAAAACGCTGCCCCCTCCACCGGCTCGCCCTGCTGATCACCAAGCGTCGCATGGGCGCCAACGACTGATACTCGTTGCAACCGCCCCATTCGGAACGTGCGTGACGGCGACCGAGGCCGAATAGCCCCATGATCGACGTCCCGCGCACCCTGTCCCGGCTCCTCATCGCGAGGAGCCGGGACTTGCGTCTTCTCCCCTCTTGACCCAAAACTCGCTCTGTGGTACCATATAGTCGTGGAAGCTGTCAGAGAACCTTTTCTTCTACTTTGGACGCATCCCCTCTCGCGACGGATGGATCAAGAGCTATTTGAAAGCCACGCGGAGTAGACAGGAGAAATGTTCAGGAACGACAAGAAGGGTGCACGATGAAGAAGAAGCTGATACGGATCGCCATCATCCTGCCCTGCGCCGTGATCGCGCTGGGCATTTTGGCGTCCCTGTTGTCCCACGCCGTCTACGGGCGCACGCTGCGGGCGTCGGTCTACGAGGTCGTGCTGCGCCGCCGCTACGCAAATCCCCGCACGCCGGAGGAGGAGGTCGCCCGGCTGGAGGCCAAGCGCGACAAGGGCGAGAAGCCCTACACGCTGCCCGACGACCTCAAATTCAGCGTGCCCATCGAGGCCACCGACCGCGACGGCACGCAGGTGTTCGTGCTCAACGGCGACGCGCCCCGGGACGTGATCGCGCTGTACCTGCACGGCGGCGCGTACATCAACCCCTTCAACGCCTACCAGTGGCGGTTCATGGACCGGCTGGCCGCGGAGGCGGACTGCCCGGTGGTGGCCCCGGCCTACCGCCTCGCGCCCTTCGCCACCTATGCCGACGCCTACGCTGACCTGACCGCGCTGTACCGGGACCTGCTGGACAAGAACCCCGACAGCCGCATCGCGCTGATGGGCGACTCCGCCGGCGGCGGGCTGGCGCTGGGCCTGGCCGAATACTGGCGCGACGAGGGCCTGCCCCTGCCCGACCGGCTGATCCTGTTCTCCCCGTGGGTGGACGTGTCCATGGACAACTCCGACATCCTGCCGCTGACCGCCATCGAGCCCATCCTCCACCTGGAGCTGGTGAAGCTCCACGGCATATACTGGGCCGGCGGGCAGGACACCCATCACTGGCAGGTCAGCCCCCTCTACGGCGACATGGCGGGCCTGCCCCCGGTGACGCTCTACTGCGGCACCCGGGAGCTGCTGCTGCCCGACATCACCCTCGCCGCGGATAAGCTCGCCGCCGCCGGGAACGACGTCGATCTCCACGTCGCCCGGGGCCTCAACCACGACTACCCCCTCATGCCCATCCCCGACGCCGAGCCCGCGGTGCGGGAGGCGATCGCCATCGTCAAAGCGCTGGAGGCACCATGACGAACACGAGCATAGCCATACTCGCCCACGTGGACGCGGGCAAGACGACATTTTCAGAGCAGATCCTCTGCCACGCTGGGGTGCTGCGCGCGGCGGGCCGGGTAGACCACGGCGACGCCTTCCTGGACGCGCACCCGCTGGAGCGCCAGCGCGGCATCACCATATTCTCCGACCAGGCGACGTTCGAGCGCGGGGGTCGGCGCTTCTTTTGGGTGGACACCCCGGGCCACGCGGACTTCGCCGCGGAGATGGAGCGGGCGCTGACGGCGGCGGACCACGCGGTGGTGCTGGTGTCCGGCGCGGAGGGCGTACAGGGCCACACGGAGACCATCTGGGCGCTGCTCGAGCGGCTGTCGATCCCGGCGTTCATATTCGTGAACAAGACCGACCGGGCGGGCTTCGACGCCGCCGCGACCTTGGGCGACCTGAAGCGCCGCCTGTCCCCGGACTGCGTGGACATGTCGGGCTTCGCGGGCGGGGACATGCCCGAGGCCGTCATAGAGGCCGTGGCGGAGCGGGACGAGGCGCTGCTGGACAGGCTCATGGCCGACGACTACGACCCGGACGCCTGGCTCAGCGCCCTGCGCGGCGAGATCGGGCGGCGCGACCTGTTCCCGGTCTACTTCGGCTCGGCGCTGAACGACGCGGGCGTGGCGGCGTTTCTGGACGCGCTGTGCCTGCTGACCGAGGGCGTCGCCCCGGACGACGCGCCCTTCGACGCGCTGGTCTACAAGGTGCGCCACGACGCCCAGGGCGGGCGGCTGACGTTCTTCAAGGTGCTGTCCGGCAGCGTGGGCGTGCGCGAGGAGGTCGCCCTGCCCGGCGGCGGTGCCGCCAAGCTCAACGAGCTGCGGCTGTATTCCGGGCCGAAGTACAGGCCCGTCCCCCGGGCGGAGCGTGGCATGCTGGTGGCCGCGGCGGGACTATCGTCGGTGAAGCCCGGCGACCGCCTCGGCGCGGGCCGGGACATCCGCGGCCGCTTCGCCACCGAGCCCATGCTGGCCGCCTCGGTGGAGTGGGACGGATCTATACCCGCCGCCCGCGTGCTCCAGGCGCTTCGGCAGCTCGAGGCCGAGGACCCCGCGCTGAACGTGGCGTATTCGGAGGCCACCGGCTCCATCGACGTGGACGTGATGGGCCCCATCCAGTTGGAGGTCTTGAAGCAGCTCCTCCTGGACCGCTTCGGCCTCGACGTGACCTTCGGCAGGCTCCGGGTGATGTACATGGAGACCATCGCCGCCCCCGCCGTCGGCATCGGCCACTACGAGCCCCTGCGCCACTACGCCGAGGTGCAGCTTCGGCTGTCGCCGGGCGCGCCGGGCAGCGGCATCACCTTCGTCTCGAAGTGCCACGTGGACGAGCTGGCCCTGAACTGGCAGCGGCTCATCGAGACCCACGTGTTCGAGAAGGCGCACAAGGGCGTGCTCACCGGGGCGCGGCTGACGGACGTGAAGGTCGAGCTGCTCCACGGGCGGGCGCACCTCAAGCACACCGAGGGCGGCGACTTCCGCCAGAGCACCTACCGCGCCATCCGCAACGCGCTGATGTACGCGCCGTCCGTGCTGCTGGAGCCCATCTGCCGGTTCAGCCTGCGGTTCCCCCGGGACGACTATGGCCGGGTGATGGGCGACCTGACCCGCATGCAGGCCAAGCTCGACCTGCCCGACATGACCGGCGACGCCTGCGCCCTGGACGGGGAGGCGCCCTTCGCCGAGTTCTCCGGCTACATCGCCGGCTTCATGGCCGCCACCCACGGCCGCGGCGCTCTGCGCTACCGGCTGGCGCGCTACGCCCCCTGCCGCGACGCCGACGCCGTCGTCGCCGACGCCCATTACGACCCCCTCGCCGACGACACCCCCGACTCCGTGTTCTGCTCCCACGGCGCGGGCCACGTGGTCCCCTGGGACCAGGTCCGCGAATTTGCCCACACGCCGGTGGATGTCGTCTAAATGCCTTGCGGGGCTTTCTCAAATTGAATAGGACTGCATAGAACAGTCGTAGGGGCGCCGTTGCGGCGCCCGCCCGAGTACATATCACAGCGTTGTACCCGGCGGGCGGCGCAACGCCGCCCCTACGATCACATATAGCTGTATCACTATCCGCTTTGAGACAGCCCCGCAAACCTATCTATTTCAGCACCTTGTCCAGGTTTTCAAGCGTATGCCCGATGCGCACGATCTGCGCCACGTCGCCCATGACGCGGTAGATCAGATAGTAGTCGTGTTCCAGAAAATCCATCCGGCGCAGCTTCCGCCGCTGCATGATGGGATGCCTGCCGACCGCCACCCGGTCGCCCATCAGACCCACCATCGCCTTGGTCTGCTCGTAGTCCTCAAAGACGGCGCGGGCGGCGTCGGGGTTATAGAGCGGCTTTTCCGCGATATAAGACAGTATCCTGGTCAGCCGCTGCTCCACGCGCCGGATGACCTGGACCTCCCACGTCTTCATCGTATCGTCGGCCACAGGCGCTCACCACCCGAATCGCGCCCGTATGCGCGCGCTCATCTCCTCGGCGGGATAGCCCTCCCCCCGGTCGAAATCCGCGAGGGCGGCGTCCAGTTCGGCCTCGAGCCGGGCTTCGGACGCGACGGCGACGAGGTCGTCGTCCTCCCCGCGGAGCAGCTCGACGATGCGCTCCTGGAGGCGTCGCAACTCCTCCTTGCTCAGGGAGGGCAGTATGCGGCATGCCGTGTCAAAGGTCTTTTGCATCGAAGTCAACTCCCTTCGGATGGGCTCGCGGGACGGGGCATGCGCCTACCATCCCATATTTTCATATTAGCACATCGCGGAGCAAAAAGCAAGGAAAACCGCGCGTCCGGCGTCGTTAGAAAAAGTTCTTATAAAATGCGATTTTTTATGTAAATTCCTGTAAACCCCCGGGGGTAATCGTCCGTGTAACCCAGGGGGAGGTATAATGAAAGAGTTATAGAATGGCTTTACGTATGCGCATATTTCAGCACACGAAACGCTCAAAAAACGGGGTGGAAGATATGGCAAACAGCATCGACAAAATGGTACGGCAGGCAAAGAGCAGGCGCGTGCGCAAGCGCGTCCTGGCGCTGTTGGCGGTGGTGACGGTCTTTTTGACCTCCACCGGCCTGCGCTATGAGGTCATCGCGATGGACCGCGAGCCCAACTGCGGCCTCCTGGAGCACATGCACACCGAGGCGTGTCTGGACGACCTCGGCGCGCTCATCTGCGGCCTGGATGCCCACGTCCACACGGACGCCTGCTACCAGGACGCGCCCTACGCGCCCCTCGAGGCCGAGATAGAGGCGCCCCTCGAGGCCATCGAAGCCCCGGTGGAGGAGCTTGAGGCGATGGAGCTCGAGGCCGTGGACGAGTACGTACCGGAGGACGCGCTTCCCATCGAGGCGGAGACCCCCGCGCCCGAGTTCGTCTACGACATGAACGGCGCGGACCGCGCCCTGCTCAGCGACGTGCTGGCCGCGGCGGGCCTGGAGGTCGGCCTCGTGGACGAGGTCGGCGAGAGCGTGCTCAGCGACGACCAGGTCCCCTCCATCGCCGTGGAGCGCCGCGACGGGGACTACGCGATCACCGCCCTGCGCGACTTCATCGACGACGACCGGGTGGAGCTGGCCATCTTCGCCGCGGACGGCGGCGTGTACACCGTGCTGCTGGCCAACGGCGTCGTGCCCGTCGCGGCCACGGCTACGCCCGAGCCGACGGCAGCCCCCACCGACACGCCCGAGCCGGAGTACACCGTCGCGCCCGAGCCGATGGACGACGACGAACCCGAGTACACCGTCGCGCCCGAGCCGATGGACGCCGGCGAGCCCGAGTACACCGTCGCGCCCGAGGTGGTCGAGCCGGCGGCGGAGGTCGACGCCTTTGAGCTGGGCGAGGCGACCCCGTCCGGCAAGCCTACCTATAATATTGAAATCAATCTCTACGGCGAGACCGGCCCGTTCAGCCTGACCGCCTGGCTCGCGGACGCCATCGACCCCGAGGCCGACGACGCGCCCGCCTCCGAGTGGACCATCGCCTATAACGATACCCTGTTTGAAGTCCTGCCCGACGGGGAGGACTGGCAGGTCATGCCCATCGGCGAATTCGACGAGACCGAGATCGACGTGGACACCGGCGCGGCCCTGTACGCCGTCGCGCTGACCAACGCCGCCCCCGGCATGGACGCCCTCGAGACCGGCGTGGCCGTCATCCGCCCCGTGGACGGCGACCTGCCCGCCGAGGCCGAGGGCCACGCCGACGTGCTGGACGCCGATGCCGCCGACGCTGCCTGGGCCCAGATCGAGAATTGGAAGGGCAGCCAGCTCCGCTTCGAGCGCACCTTCGCCGCCGCCCGCACCGCCGCCGCCGCGCCCAACGAGACCCGCGTGCAGGCCTTCGACATCGGCCTGGACAACGTGGACCCCGAGACCTACGCCGAGGGTTTCGCCGTCACCGTGACCCTGCCCGAGGCCGTCTGCGGCCGCGACTTCCGCCTCTACCACATCCACGGCGACGGCGACATCGCCGAGATCGAGGACTTCGACCGCGTCGGCCACCCCGTCGATGACGCGAACGAGGTCGTCACCGCCTTCACCTTCACCACCGACCGCTTCAGCGAATTCGTGCTGGTCTACACCGTGGACTTCACCTATAACGGCTATACCTATCACATGCCCGGCGGCAGCCGCATGCTGCTGTCGAGCCTGCTGGACATCCTGCAAACGGGCATCGCCATCGACGACGTGGCGGAGGTCGCGTTCTCCGATCCCGCGCTGGTCGACGTGCTCGCGTATGCCGACGCCCACGACTGGATGCTCAGGAGCCTCCAGCCCTTCGACACCCAGGAGACGCTGACCCTGACCCTGCAGAGCGGCGAGCAGACGATCATCTACGTGACGGATGAGGCGCAAGAGGCTTCAGACGGTACGATGGACATCACCCACCTGCTGACCAAGGTCGGGGTCTACGAGAAGCAGGACGGCACATGGGTCAGCGCCGGTGATTCGGACAGCGCCGACCCGGTGAAACTGCGCGGCGACAAGGAATACTATCTTGAATTCTCACTGGCCGAGGTGTTGAAGGCAAATGGCCAGTTCTCCGACGACGCTACGCCCATGAGGCTGTATCTGCCTGACGGGGTGCAGATCGTCGATGCGGCCCTGAATGGCAAAGAAGACACACTGACCATCAACCTGGGCGAGGATGGAGAATTCACCGGAAGCAAGGTCAAGTATGTCGCCAAGAGCGATAGCGATCCGCGGGGCTATATCGAGATCACTTGGAACGCGAACGATTCCACACAGTCGGATAAATTCGACGTGCTGACCGCCTCCGCCTTCGCGGAGATCACGCTGCGCTACAAGGTCAATATCACCACGGACACGGGCTCGATCAAGTTCAATGAATCCACGACCCTCAACGTCACCCCGGACAACAGCTTCGACGTGCACGCGACCAAGAAGGGCGAATTCGAGAAGGTCTGGAATGAAACGACCAATAAGTTTGACGCCCGCGTCAACTATACCGTCACTGTGACCACCGACGGCAACGCTTCGCCTATACCGGTGAATGAGAATAAGACCCCGATCGAATATGCCAACAGCATCAAGGTGTCTGACCGCATCAACGGCGACCTGCTGGTGTATGACCCGAACAGCCTCGTCGTCACCCGCATGCCCGAGGATGAAAATACGCAGGGCGAAACCAAGGTATTGACCCTCAACGAAGACTTTAGGATTATTACCGAAAATCCTGAGAGCACAAACGGCTTCGATCTGGAGATCATCAGCGACATTCAAGACAATGAGAAGGTCGTCATCACCTATTCCGCCGATGTGGATAAAACAAAGCTGGGCAACAACATGGGCACGGCGGAATCCACCGGCAACAGCGTGGCGGTCGAGGGCTCGGATTCCAGCGACACGGATTCCTTCGACATGGAAGGAAAGCTCGAGTATGTCGGTGTCGATAAGCTCGACCCCGGAACGGAGACCAAAAAGACGGTAGACGGCAAGGAATACCTGTGTGTGCCGTGGACCATCAAATACAATGATGAGCCCATCGTGTCCGTAAAGGGCGCGACGCTCACCGATACCCTCGCCTCGGACGCCATAAACGCCTCGATGTATGATACCTCTGACGGCGCATTCGTTGTGAAGGTCTACGACGTAAATGGCGGCGATACGCCGATCAAAGTGCTCTATCCCGAATGGGGAGACGGCGCAGGCCAGGTCCACAAGACAGACTACGACTATACCCTCGGCTCGAACGACAACGTCAAGGTCGCCGGCTCGAAGTGGGAGTGGACGATCCCGGACGAAGCGGATTATGGCGGCACCGGCCCCTATTCCTATGTGATCACCTACAACACCCTCATCAACGAGAATTTGTACGGGAAATTCGACTTCAAGAATACGGTGGAGGAGAGCAAGACCCACAATGCCGACGCGGCGACCTATACCTATCAGTCAAATGAGCAGCATACCCATCTGACGGTGGAAAAGAAGGCCCTGGAGGTGACCCAAAAGTACATCAAGTGGCAGGTCAAGATCCCGCGCCAGGAGGTCCCGCTCAGAAACGCTTACCTGACCGATATCCATCCCAATGAGAGCGGCTATTACGAGTGGATCGTGACGGACGCGAACGAAGCGAGATCGCTGGGCATCACAGACACCAATAAGCTCATCGACACGACCGGCCTGATCACCGCGGAAGAAGGTCATCCAGGGCATGAGGAGATGTCGACCTCCTATACGAGCAAATCCCGCACGATGTTCCACTTCTACTATTATACGGGAGATGTTGACGCAAGTGGCCAGCCCGTCGTGGTGGATTGCCTGCAGGCCAGGGGCGTGGGCAACGGCAAGGAGAATATCGTCATCACCTATTATACGAAGGTCGACGACAATTGGCTGAGAAGGACCATGAGCGAGGGCCTGAACCAGGACCACGTGAACAAGGTGCAGCTCCAGGCCAACAACCAGTATGCTGAGAGCTCCGACAAGGCGGTGCCCAGGACCCCCGATTTCAAGAAGATCGCGGAGAAGCAGCCCGTGGGCACCGCGGTCGTGGACGGCGTCCCCATGGACAAGCTGAAATTCACGCTGATCCTCAAGGGCATCGACGACAAGAAGGGCGACGGGAAGCCGGTAAACGACGTCCTCTATTCGGCAAACAACTGGTTTGACGAGAGCGACAATCTGGTCATCGAGGACGTGTTCGACGCCAGCCTCAAGATGCTCGGATTGGACGATGGCAGCGATAAGCTGATACTATATCAGGACATCCCCGCTGCCAAGGAGGGCGAGACGCAGAAGACCATCGAAGCGACGTGGAAGCAAGAGGACATCACGGTGGAGGGAAAGGCCAAAAAGAAGGTCACCATCACCATCCCGAAGGAAAAATTCGGCGGAACGTACGGCCTGGTGTACAGCCTGCCCTATTACATGACCTACGCTTCGCTGCAAGCTGCGCAAAGCCTGTCGCAAGAAAAGATGACAGGTGAAGGTAAGACCCGGTATACGACCTTCGGCAATTCGGCGAAGGTCAAGGGTATCGAAACGCTGTCGGATGGTCCCATCAACGTGACGGTGGACCTCAAGCCCATCGACAAGACCGCCGTGAAGAAGGACAACGGCAAATGGAAGTATTCCATCGTCATCAACCCCGTGGGCGCGACGCTGAACGGCGGCAACGACTATCGCCTGACCGACAGCTACGAAAACCTGGCGGTGGATTACCTGACCATGAAGATCTACGAGGTGGATTATTCTAAGAACGAAGAAAACCAAAAAGTAGACGTCACCAAAGACATCCTCTGGTCCTACCACGGCAACGAGGGCATCTTCTGGCTGCACGACAGCAAACCTTACATCATCGAATACGAGACGTGGCCGGTGGGCAAGCTGGGCACCAGCTTTGTCATGACCAACACCGCCGAGATGCTGGGCTTCGACGATACCGTCGAGCAGGAGGTGGAGCTGTCCTCCGAGCACAGCGGCACCATCCGCAGCTACAAGCTCAAGCTCCTCAAGCACGCCGACGACGCCATGGGCCGCGGCATCGAGAACGTCGTGTTCCAGCTTTTCATGCTCAACGACGCGGGCGAGCGCGTACCGGTCACGTATGACGCAGACTATGATAAGAACGGCGCCGGACTGAGGTGGACGAGAACCCCGCGTGAAGAAGATAACTTGACGCAGACCGAGTTTGCCTCCCCTGACAGCCACAACATCGGCGACAAATATTACATCACGACCGACGAGAACGGCGAAGCCACGATCTTCCTCAACATGAAGCGGGACGGCGTGGCGCTGGAGCCCGGCCGGCAGTACTACCTCAAGGAGGTCTGGTGGCCCGAGGGCTATGACATCGAGGACATCTACTGGAGCTTCGTCATCAGCGATATGGACGACTTCACCAGCTATGTCTACCGCAACGGCGGCGTGCTGAAGGTCTCCAACGATACCGCCGGCGGCGCGCTGATCCTGCGCAAGGAATTTGGCGGCGTGGATGTGCCCTATTCCCTCAAGAGCGGCATACAGTTCCGGATCGACGGCTATAAGCCTTCTGATGTGGCTGGTGAGCCGGATCAGGTGGTCTTTACGCGCTATGCCTCCTATTCCGAATTCAAGAAGTATACGCCTACTGCGGCTGAAGGTGGCACGCCCTACTATCGCTATCGCCTGCCCTGGAACGATTCGGAATTGAAGGCGCTGAGCGCTCAGGGCAAGACTGTCACCTACTTCAAGGTGACCGAGCTGTCGGATACCGCCGATATGCCCACCTTCTCTCTGGCGACCACCATCACGGGTGATACGGGCGTTGAGGTTATCTACGAGAGCGAGAAGCCCGTAGCGGCAAAGGTCACGATGCCGGATGATGAGAATAAGGATAGCAACATCACTACCCAGTTCACGAATACCTATATCCCGAACCCGGAGAACATGCAACTGACCGTCTCCAAGGATTGGGGCGAGCTGGCGAAGAAAAAGACGGATAAGGCGGTCAAGTTCGCGCTGTACAAGAATGGGGAGAGGTTTACTCTGACCGCTGCCAATGGCACAAATATTGACAACGGCTGCATCCTGCTGAACGACGCGAATGAATGTAAGGCCACCGTGACCGGCCTGCCCCGCTTCGACGAAAATAACAAGGAGATCGTCTGGACCATCGCGGAGGTCTGGGCGCAGTATACGAACAGCGACGACACCGAGACCGTGGACGGCGAGGCGATCGTGGCGGAGCACTTCACCACCACCGCCGTGAACGTCTCCACCAAGGGCGGTGAACCTGTCAAGGACAGCAACAATAAGGAGATCCAGGCCGACGCGACCCGCAAGGGCACGGCCTGGCTGGTCAGTCTGCCCGTGGACCGGCACGGTGCGGTGCAGGACACCAACCGCACCATGCGCTTCACCAATGAGCTGAACGAGCTGGTGGAGGTCGAGGTAAAGAAGGTATGGGCGAATAACGACACGCATACGGACTTCGATTCCATCACCTTCGACCTCTACCGCACCACCGATCCGCTGCCGGAGAACAAGAGCAAGCTCAGCGAGTTGGTGGGCCAGAAGAACACCCAGCTCGTGTATGCCGGCGTGGAGCTGAACGCTGGAAATGACTGGCACTATGAGAACAAGCACCTGAAGGGCTATGACGAGGACCTGGCCACCCAGTACAACTACTTCGCCATCGAGCGTCCCGTGGCGGGCTACGAGACCGGCTATGCCATCGCGCTCGGAGACGGCCAGCAGACCCTCACCATCACCAACACGAAGGTGAATGAAACCGGTACGTTGAAGGTCAAGAAGGAGGTCTTTGGCCTGACCGCAGAGGAGTTGACCGACCGGCAATTCTCCTTCACCATCACCAACAACGGGAAGTATCTGAATACGGACGGCAGTTTGACAGCAAATAATCCCGGGCTTACCCTTAGCGCTACGGGCGAGGGTGCTGTGATAACCTTTGAAAACGTCGCCCCGGGCATCTATACCATCACCGAGAATGACGCCAAGGTAGAACCGTACACCTGGAAGGCCCACATCGTGGAGGTTGCCGGGGGCAGCACCAGCGAAGTCACCACCGAGGGCAGCACCGCGCAGATCACCGTCGTCAAGGAAGCTACGGACACCGTCACCATCAACAACACCTACCAGAAGGGCGAGAAGGACTTCACCTTCGGCAAGCTGTGGATCGGCCCCGGCGACAACCGGGAGACCCTGGTGTGGCCCACCGGCCAGTCGATAGAGGTCACGGTGCAGCGGCGAAAGACCGATGGTACAGTAGATGGCGATTTCAACCTCGTCTACACCATCTCCCGCGGCGAATCGGCGGATTCGGAGGTCACAACGAAGTTTGAGAGGGTCAAGTCTGGCACTCTCCCGTCCGACATGAGCCACGCGCCGGATCTGGAGATACTGGCCCCGGGCAACAACTACCAGTACCAGTTCAAGCTGTCCGGCCTGCCCAAGGAATATGAAACGGGTAAGGAATGGGAGTACTTCGTAACTGAGACCAACTGGGATAAGGATGAGTTTGACAAGCATTACGGCGTCGTGAACGGCAAGCTGGCATCCTTCAACGATGATAGCTTTTTCGACGCGCACCAATGGGAGGACCCCAAGAACCCGGGTCGCACCATCACCGGCAGCATCGTCAACCAGCGCAAGAGCATCAAGGGCTCCGTGCCGGTGCAGAAGGTGATCCCGGGCCGCACCATGATCCAGCCCGGCGAGTTCTGGTTCAAGCTGACCTACAACACCTATCATATCGACGAGACGACGAAGGAAAGGAAAGCCACTACCCATGTGGCCTATGCCTGCACGGACGGCACCTACACCGGCAAGGTGCTCTTTGAGGATGTCGAGCTCGATATGAGCGCCATGGAGCTGAAGATCGTCAAGGGCCGCGTGGCGCTGGTGGGCCAGGTGGAGTATACCATCGAGGAGGTCCAGCCGGGCACAGAAATCACGGTCAATGACAAAACGATCACCGTCGAGAAGGCCCTGGGCGTGACGTATTTCACCAAGAAGATCACCGTGACCGACAAGATGGTCGTGGACTGGGAGACCGGCGAGGCCACCCACGGCCTGACCTGCAACTGGCAGGGCGGCTCGGAGCTGGGCGTGGACGTGGTGACCGTCAAGAACACCTATAAGCCTGAGACGCGCCAGCTCGAGGTGAAAAAGCTCTGGGATGACAAGGACAACCAGGACGGCAAGCGCGGCAAGGTGACCTTCAAGGTCGATTGCTACACCAAGGTCAATGACAGGGAGTTCAAACGCTCCACCCAGCCCTTTGAGCTCGACCTGTCTCAAGGCGACGGCACCGCCACCATCGACGTGCCCGCCTTCATCGAGAGCACCCCGGTGCAGCGCTATGTGGTGCGCGAGACCAACGTGCCCGAGGGCTATACGGACACCGTGTCCGCCTATACGATCAATATCGTCAAAGTCCAAAAGACCTCGACGGATGCGGCCGACACGGTTGACGTGGAGTATGGTTCTGACGGCCGTTCCACCACCTATAAAATGGCGAACGATCTGGACAAGACGGAGGTCCTTAAGGCGTACAAGGAGGACGACATCAACAGCGCCACCGCCGTAAATGGGCACGATCCGGAGTTGACCTCGGTCAGCGTCACCAAGGAATGGAAGGATAATAATGATACTTCCAAGCGCGGCGCTGTCACCATGCAGCTTACCGCGACTTACCAGGACGATAGTGGGGTTACCCAAAAGCTTGCGTTTGCGAACGATTTGGTTTGGACGGACGGCATCGCCAAGGCTTGGGCGGATTACTTCGTTTACGCCGGGGTGACCGGTTATCAAACCTCGCTTATGCCCTGCAAATTGAACGGCAGCGTACTGTTCCATACCTGGGAGGACCTTCCCAAGTACGCTCCCGGCTGCGTGGGCAAGGAGGTCACTTATAGCGTCGTGGAGAAGGCGGACACCATCCCCACAGGCTATCATGTGACCAAGAATGAGTCCCAAAAGACCACCGCCGAGGATGGCAGCGTCAGCACCGCCGCCACCATCGAAAACACCTATGAGACCGTCGATCTGACGGCCAAGAAGGTGTGGGACGACGACGGGGACCGCGACGGTCTGCGCAAAGACGTTACAGAGGTCAAATTCACCCTGTCTGCGGAAGCTCCCAAGGGCAATGATATTACCACTGGTTTAGTCGATGACACGAAGGTCGCGTTGTCCAACGCCGATCTCGTCAAAACGGTGGACAACACCCATTCGACGAACGTGACCAACAATGGGTTTGTCAAGCAGGAGTGGACGAGCGGGAAAGCAGTCGATTGGGCGAACCTGCCGAAATACTGGCATGGCGAGGAGATCACCTATATCGTGACCGAAACTGTCCCGGAAAATCTGGCAGGCTATGCGATGGGCCAGCCCAGCACTTCCGGCGCGACACGCGCCATCACCAACACCCATACGCCCTACGTCACCGAGCTGCAATTGAAAAAGGAATGGAAGGATAACGACAACCAGGACGACAAGCGCCCTGACCCTGTCGATTTTGTCAAGAATCATGTTGTCCTGACCGCGCAGCTTGCGGATGGCAATATAGAACTGAAAATCGGTCAGAAAAAGCAGGGCACTGCTTCCACGTATCTGCTGGAAAATCCTCCCGCCGGGTTTGCGAACGTCGAGGTGGTCATTGAAGGCAGCAACGAGAAGGAGAAGGTGACACAGTATTACACGATCACCTGGAAGAACCTGCCGAAGAATCAGGATCATGGGACGCTGATCGACTATACCCTCAAAGAAGCTCCGGTGGTTAAGGATTACACCAGTAATGCTGGGACAGATGGCGCGATCACCCTTACCAGTAGCACCGATGAGGCGACCCAGAAGCGGACCCTCACTGGCAGCGTGATGAATGAGTATACGCCCGATGTGATGACGCTGAAGGTCAAGAAGGTCTGGAACCACGGCAAGAGCACGGCGACGACCAAGCCAAATGAGGCGACTGTCACGCTGGTCGCGAAGACGGCAAACGGCACAAAGCTGAATTATACCTCCGAGGCTTGGACGAGCAAGCATTATTACATCGTAGGTACTCAAACGCTGACCGGAGATGGCGCAGAGTATTCCTGGACAGGCCTGCCGAAGTATGTGCCCGGCAGCGTCGGCGATGTGGTCTATTACAGCGTGGAGGAGGACTTGTATTCTCTCGACGCCGGATATATGGTGCAGTACAGCGCGGATTCCATCAAGGCCACAGATGTTACGACGGCAGTTTCACCTGCAACCACCCCCGAGGCTGAGATCACCGTCACCAACAGCTATGTGGACACCAACATCACCGCGACAAAGACCTGGAAGGACGATGCCAACCGCGATGATCAGCGTAAGCCTGCGACATTGAAGCTTCAAAAGAAGTTCAAGGGCGCAGCCGACAGCACGTATGCGGACGTGAATACCCGTTCCTTCCCCGTGACCAATGAATCTATTGCGACGTGGACGGGCCTGCCGGTATACGAGAACGGCAAGGAGCTGGTCTACCGCGTCGTCGAGGATATGACCAGCGTACCGGGATATGAGAATGCCAACGACAAAGTGGAAGCTGCCTACGCGACGGACGAGGATAAGCCGTCTGTCGGCAAGACCGGCAACGCCACGTTGTCCATGACCAACACGTATATCCCCAAGACGGTGGACGCACCCTTCAACAAGAAGTGGGAGATGCACGGCTATCCGGAGCATCCTTCGGATGGCACCTTCACGGACGCGCTGCACCTGTGGGCGTCTTATACCGAGGGTTCAAACACCTATAACTACGATGTAGGCGCGACGACAGGCGAAACGAACGCGCTGCCTGATGATCTCAAGACCGCTTGGGATAAAGCGGTTGCCGATTGGAAGGCGAACATCCGCTTTGCCGCCAAGAACGCCGATATCGCGGTCGCTACCAATCTCAAGGAATCCACTGACAACCTGGGCGATGAGTTCAAGGTGGTCGTGATCGACCTGCCCCAATACATGCCCGGGAAGGTGGGCAAGCAGGTCACCTATACCCTGACGGAGGATGCGATCACAGACTATACGACGGCTTATCCCGCCGACGCGACTTCGCTTGCTATAAATGAGACGCTGACCAACGAACACATCACCAAGGACCTGACCGTCAGCAAATCCCTGGTGAGCGACCTGGCGGCGGATGCCGACAAGACGTTCACATTCACGGTCACAGCCAGCACAGCGCTCCGCACCGATGT
Source organism: Clostridia bacterium (assembly GCA_017471125.1). Taxonomy (GTDB): domain Bacteria; phylum Bacillota; class Clostridia; order Christensenellales; family Aristaeellaceae; genus UBA2862. Next base: position 30,512 of record JAFUWR010000220.1, read on the forward strand.
GGAATATACCACCATCACCGGCGCGACGACCGCCATCGCAGCGATCACTGCGGAGCAGATCAAAACGATCGTTGAAGGTGGTAGCGTGGTTGGCTTCACCAAGGGAACGGTGAACTTCAACAATAGCAAGCAGACGACTGTTTCTCTAAAGAAGGATCAGGCTGTTCGCATCGTGGGCTTGCCCACCAACGTCACCTACACCGTGAAGGAGACGGTGCCGGATAATTTCAACACCCCGAAGTATGCGGCAGACGGCGAAACGGCAGTCAGTGGCAACGAATATGCCTGCGCTTTCACCAGTACCGGCAGCGATCATGCCGTCGCGTTCACCAACACCCGCAAGACGAACAACCTGACCGTGAGCAAGACCGTCGACAGCGCGCTGAGCGGGACGGACGGCAACACCACAGACGACGACCAGCATCATGCGTTCCACTTCAAGGTGACGCTGTCCGGCCTGGAAACCACAGTCGAAAAATATACTTACAGCGGTGTGGAATTCACAAAGGTTGATGACGATTACGTGGGCTACGTGACAATAACGCATGACAATAGGGTACAAATCGAAGGTCTGCCCTACGAGGCCACCTATACGGTGGAAGAGGTGAGCGACTGGACGGGCGCGTCTGACGAGGAAAAGGCTGCCGAGGCAACCCTCCTTGCCAAGTTTGACGTGGACCCGACCAACGCAAGCGGCACGGTCGTCGCGACCGCTCCCACCGCCAGCTTCACCAACACCCGCAAGACCATCGATCTGACCGTCAAAAAGAAGATCGCCGAGGCGCACAAGATCGATGGCGACGATGATATTCCTTTCAACTTCGAGGTCACGCTGACCCCGCCGACGGGCTATGCGTTGGGTTATAACACCATACAGCAGCAGATCGGAAATGACACGACGAAGAGGCCCTTGTCCTTCACCGAGGGCAAGGCCACCGTGTCCGTCAAGGGCAGCACCCCCGTGACCATCACCGGCATTCCCGTGGATGTGACCTATACGGTCAAGGAAGTCGACTCCACGAATTCCGCCGACTTCATACTGTCCACAGAAACGCTCAGTGGCACGGCGGCGGCAGGCGACACCAGCCCCATCGTGAAGGAATTCACGAACGACCGCAGGACCGGCGACCTGGTGGTATCGAAAGCCGTGGACAGCCCGGTGGTGTCGGAGTATACGGATAAGTATTATAAGATCGACATCGAGTTGAAGACGGTGCGCACGAATGTGGCTGTCAACGGCACTTATACCGTCTCTCCCGCCGTGCGCCTTGATGAGAATGGCACGGCGACTGACAAAGTGACCTTCACCGACGGCAAGGCGTCGATCTGGCTCAAGCATGAGGACAAGGTCCGGATCGTGGACATCCCCACCGGGGTGAATTATACCGTGACGGAGATTGCGCCGACCAACTTCACCAATGCGTTTGCCGTCGATGGTGAGGACAGGGATCCCTCTGTTCAAAGCGTGGCGAGTAATGAAGATGCGAACCGCGGGGTCACCGGCAGGATCTATGCCAACATCGTCGAAGACGAAAGAATCACCAAGGACAATGCCGGCAAGGCGAAGGTCACCAACACCCGCGTCCTGGGTCAGTTGACGGTCACCAAGAGCGTGGTCAGCTCCGTCCAGGGCGACAAGGAGCATGCGTTCAGCTTCAAGATCACCTTTGACGAAGCTCTTGACCCGACGAAGATCACTGCGATCGAGGATAGAAATTGGGCGTTTGACGCAACCGACAAGAAGATCGCGACGTTCAAGTTGAAGGACACCGAGAGCATCACCATCGAAGGCTTGCCGCTGGGCATGGGCTACAAGGTGGAGGAGCTCTCCGAGGACACCGCGCCCTACCAGAGCGCAAACTTCACCACAGTGATCACCCCTGCGACCAGCGCCAAGACGACAGGCGTGACCGTGCCTACCGCCGAAAGCAAGGTGGCAGAGGCGAGCAGCGACACCTTCACAAACACCCGCAAGCCTTACAGCCTGACCATCAACAAGACCCTGGAAAACGCGATCCTGGATGATGACGGCGATCCCTTCTACTTTGATGTGGTGCTTAAGGGCGAGGATGGCAAGGCATTGGTCATTGATCCCAAGCAGCCGATCAAAGTGGGCAATACGGAGGTAAGTACGCCCACAGAGACCCCGAGCGGCGATCACCCGCTGTATTATTCCCAGACAAGCGAAACAGAGGGCATTATCCACAATGTGAAGGTCGAGTGGAAGCTCAACAGCAATGGAAGCATACCTACCGGCGTAGGCGGAACCACCGTGATCTCCGGCCTGCCCGTCGGCACGACCTACAAGGTTACCGAGCAGGCCCCGGCGAATGCCAACCTGATTTACAAATCGGGCAATATGGATACGGAGGCCGAGCTCGAATCCGACGCGACGCAGCCCTTTGTCAACGAACGCAAGACGGATGCCGAGTTGACGATCAGGAAAGTCGTGCAGAACACGCCAGTTGATACAGAGCGCAGCGCGAAGTACAACATACAGGTGTCTCTGCTCAATCCGCAGAAGAACTTGGCGGTGACGAACATTCAGGCGGAGCTTTGGCGGGTCGATCCCACGTCGCAGACCGGGGAGCTCAAGAAAGACAAAGATCTCACCTTCACCAATGGCGTCGAAACCATTGACATCGGCAACGATGAGACCGTGACCATCAAGGGCATCCCCACGAACGTGACCTTTACAGTTACGGAGCCTGGCGAGGAGCATTTCAGCAAGAGCTATCAGGCATCCTCGACCGATGAAGAGGTATTCACAAATGCCACGACGGAGACATCTACCGCGGCCAGCGGCACGATCCTGAAGCCTGGCACCGTAAACACGACGGTCACCAACACCCGCAAGCTGGGCAGCCTGACCATTGGCAAGACAGTCGATTACTCCACTGTGGACGGAGAGGAGTACTTCTGGTTCAAGGTGGCGCTCACGGGCGGAACGATCGACGATGGCCTGTATACTTCTGTCGGGAAGACCACGATACCGGCGAGCCCGAAGTATACAAAGGCCGATGGTGGCTTGATCTTCGACAGCAATATTGCGTATATCAAGCTGAAGCACGGCGAAACCATCACGGCTAATGGTCTGCCTGAGGGTCATACCTATACCGTAACCGAGATCGTCTCAGAGGCGGATTTCAACACTATCCCCACGACGATCCGCGGGACAGATTCGACCTATACGAACGATTACGCCTATGCGGCGAAGTTTGATCCCTCCTGGGTGAAGACTGTTGCGGGGGATAGCACCGCGACAAAGAACGGCACGACCAACATGTTCACGGACAGCGGCACCTCGGCGGACAAGTTCGACAAGATCACCGTGGCGGCGTCCACCGTGCAGTTCACCAACAGCCGCAAGACCGGCAGCCTGACGCTGACCAAGACCGTCAACAGCCCGTTCAATTCGGAAAAGGCGGACGACTACTACGCCTTAACGGTGGAGATGAGAGTCGGCGAAGTGCCGATCCGTGGGACCTATGGTGTTTCTCCCGCGATCCCAGCGGTGACGGAGGGAACGCCAAGCACAACGACGGTCTCTACGGTGACCTTTGGCGAGGACGGCAAGGCGACCGTCTACGTGAAGGGCACGGTGAAGGACGATAATAATGCGGTGACCATCTCCGGCCTGCCCATCGAAGCGGTCTGCACGGTGACCGAGACATTGAGCACGGCGCAATCCGCGATTTTTGCCGAGCCGACGGTGACTTACAAGGCAAACGTGAACGAAACCGAGGAGGCGGGAACAGAACCCGTCAGCATCGCGGCAAACACGATCTCTGGCGCGTTTGTCACCAACAGCCGCAAGGTGCAGCCCATCAGCCTGAAGAAGATCAGCACGGAGCCCAATGAACCGGCTCTGTCGGGGGCGAAGTTTGAGTTGAGCCCCGCCGGCGCTTCTCCCGCATGGACGATCTACCTTGTGTCCGGCACGGGCGGAGTATTCTCGCTGGACGACAGCCCGATCGGCGGTGCACGCGATCCCAATCCGATTCCGGACGATGTGATCATTGATGGAAACGGTCTGCTCCAGCTGCCCGTGGTCAATGGCGTGGAAACGGAATACACGCTCACGGAAACCAAGGCTCCCGACGGCTACAACACGCTGGCACCCGTGACGATCAAGGTCAGCAGTACCGATGTGAGCGATGTGGTCACCTTCGACGGCAAAAAGTGGGAGCACAGCACCACAACGGGACAGGGCGACGGCGGCAAGACGATCGACCAGGATCATAATACGATCGTGCTGCTGATCCCCAACTCCCCCGGCGTGGTCCTCCCCTCCACCGGCGGGGTGGGCACGAAGCCCTTCACGGCTGTGGGCTCGGCCCTGGCGCTCGTGGCGCTGGCGCTGCTGCTGAAGAAGCGCAAGGAATACTGATCGACCCACAAAGGGGCTGTCTTAAAGCGGATAGCGATACCGCTATAAGCAATAGTAGGGGCGGCGTGGCGCCGCCCGCCGGGTACAACGCGATGGAGCGTACCCGGGCGGGCGCCGCAACGGCGCCCCTACGACTGTTTTATTGTAAGCACCCAATAAAAATACGTGTATTGTAAGCTCTTGCAGAATATGGTACAATAAATCCAAATGAACATACCAAAAGCGCCGTGTGGCGTTTCTGTTGCATTCCACAAGGCGTTCCTGGGTTACCTGAAGGGGCTTCAGGCGCAATCGCGCACTTTCATCAGTTGCTTCCAGACTGCCCATGGCGTA
>JAFUWR010000221.1 GCA_017471125.1 Clostridia bacterium
CCCTCCGCCGCCAGGTTTTTCATGATCTGCATCAGCTCGTCGATCTCCTGGGGGGTCAGCACGGCGGTGGGCTCATCGAAGATCAGTATCTCGTTGTCCCGGTAGAGCATCTTCAAGATCTCCGTGCGCTGTTGCATGCCCACGGTGATGTCGGAGATCTTCGCGTCCGGGTCCACCTGGAGGCCGTAGCGGTTGGACAGGTCGATGACCCGCTGCCGGGCCTCGGCCTTCTTCAGGAAGCCGAACTTGTCCGTGGGCTCCACGCCCAGGATGATGTTGTCCAGCACGGTGAAGCACTCCACCAGCTTGAAGTGCTGGTGCACCATGCCGATGCCCAGGTCGTTGGCGTCGTTGGGGTCGTTGATCCTGACCTCCCTGCCATCCTTCTTGATGACGCCCTCCTCCGCCTGGTACAGGCCGAACAGCACGCTCATCAGCGTCGACTTTCCCGCGCCGTTTTCGCCCAGCAGCGCGTGGATCTCGCCCTTGCGCAGCTGGAGGGTGATGTCGTCGTTGGCGATGATGCCGGGAAACCGCTTGGTGATGTGCAGCATTTCAATGGCATACTGGTTGTCCAATTCCGCTCCCTCCTCTGTTCTCTGTGATCGGAAAAATGAGCTGATGTCCGTTTTTTCTTTCACAAAAACCCCCGCTTCCGAAAGGGAACAGGGGGCTTTTGTCAAAGGTCCGGGGGAGGGGATCCCCCGGAACGTGGGATCACTTCACGGTGCCCAGATCGTTGACAGTGATGGTGGTCTCCGGCATGGCGTCGATGGCGTCGGAAACGGTGATCTCACCGTTGAACATCTTGGCTACCAGATCGGCGTAGTCGGCCTCGGTGAAGCCCTCCGCGTACTGGGTGGAGGGGGCAAGCTGTACGTAGTTGGCCGCGGGCTCGGTGCCCACCAGGCCCAGGGACTCGACCTTGCCGCCGTAGTTGGCGAAGTTGCCGGCGATGGTCTCGGTCAGCAGAGTGTCCACGGTGGCGCCCAGGCCCTTCATGGCGGAGGTCACGGTCAGGCCCTCGCCGTAGGTGCCGTCGATGATGGCAGCCTGGTCGACGTCAACGCCGATGACCTTGCCGCCCTCGACCTTCGCGGCAGCCTCAGCCGCGGAGGAGTAGATGCCGCCGCCGCAGGCGAACACGCACTGCACGCCCAGGGTCTGGTACCAGTTGTCCATATAGGCGGTGATGTCGGCATCGCCGTAGAACTGGTTGCCGTACACGTACTCGACGGTCACGTCAGCGCCGGTTTCGACCGCCGCGGCGTCCGCGCCCTGAACGAAGCCGAAGCCATAGCGCACGACGGCGGGAACGGCCATGCCGCCCAGGAAGCCCAGGTGGGTGTAGCCCAGCTTCACGGCAGCGTAGCCAGCCATGTAGCCGCACAGCTCCTCTTTGTAGACTGCGCAGTACACGTTCTCAGACAAGGCAGCGCCGCCCAGGTCGCCCTCGGAGACGTCCAACGCTATGAAGGTGATATCGGGATACTCCTCCTGCACCTCGGCGATGGTCTCGCCGAAGGCGTAGCCAGGCATCATGATCACGTTGTAGTCCTCATCGTCGGCCTTTTCGACCATGGCGACGCGCTCGGCGGTGGAGTCGCCGTTGGGCTTGTAGTAGGTGAAGTCGATCCCGTTGGCCTCACAGAAGGCCTTGCAGGCTTCGTAAGTAGTCTGGTTGAAGGACTGGTCGGTGATGTCGCCGTAGTCGGTGATCATCGCCACGCGGTAGTCGCCCTCGGCGAAGGCCGCGACGGACAGCAGCATCAGGGCTGCCAAATTCCTCCTTATAATTTGAGCATATGAATGCTTCAAAATATATTATAACAGAATAATGACTATTTGAAAAGGGGGGAACTTAAATTTGCAGAACGATGGGGATCGATGCGGTGAGCGCGCAAAAAAATGTTTGGAATATAGCTGGAGATGTGATATAATAAATGTGAAGACGCGATGGCCCGCGGGCCGTCTTTACAGGAGGGAATACCATGTATTGCGTAAAGCAGATCACTTCGGATATGTACTGGGTGGGCGGCAGCGACCGGCGGCTCGCGCTGTTCGAGAACGTCTATCCCATCCCGCAGGGCGTGTCATACAACGCCTACCTCGTGCTGGACGAGCAGACGGTGCTTTTGGACACCGTGGACCGCGCCGTCAGCGAGGTGTTCTTCGAGAACCTGGCCCACCTGCTTGACGGGCGCAAGCTCGACTACGTGGTCGTGAACCACATGGAGCCGGACCACGCCGCGACCCTGGCGGAGCTGGTGCTGCGCTATCCCGACGTGACCATCGTCACCAACCAGAAGGCCGTCAACATGATAAAGAACTACTTCACCTTCGACGCCACGAACGTCAGGCTGGTGAAGGAGAACGACACGCTGACCACGGGCAGGCACACCTTCGCCTTCGTCATGGCCCCGATGGTCCACTGGCCCGAGGTCATGGTGAGCTACGACACCGTGGACAAGGTGCTCTACTCCGCGGACGCCTTCGGCACCTTCGGCGCCATCAACGGCAACATCTTCGCTGACGAGGTGAACTTCGAGGCCGAATACCTGGCCGACGCCCGCCGCTACTACACCAACATCGTCGGCAAGTACGGCACCCAGGTGCAGGCGCTCTTGAAGAAGGCCGCGAAGCTGGACATCGCGATGGTGTGCCCGCTGCACGGCCCGGTGTGGCGCAAGGACATCGCCTGGTTCATCGACAAGTACCAGAAGTGGTCCACGTATACGCCCGAGGAGGACGCGGTGGTCATCGCCTACGCCAGCGTCTACGGCCACACCGAGAACCTGGCCAACATCATCGCCTCCAAGCTCGCGGACGCGGGGGTCCGCAACGTCAAGCTCTACGACGTGTCCGTGACCCATCCCTCCTACATCGTGTCCGAGGCGTTCAGGGCGAGCCACCTGGTCTTCGCCTCCACCACCTACAACGCGGGCATATTCGTCAACATGGAGAACGCCCTGCACGACATCGTGGCCCACAACCTGCAAAACCGCACCATCGCCGTCGTGGAGAACGGCTCCTGGGCCGCCACCTCCGGCGGGCTGATGCGGGAGCTGCTGGGCAAGCTCAAGAACTGCACCATTTTGGAGGACACCGTGAGCCTCAAGTCCGCGCTGAAGGCCGAGCAGATGAATGAGGTGGACGCGCTGGTGTCGGCCATCGTGGACAGCATGCCGAAGCCCGAGCCCATTGAGCACAAGCCCTCCGAGGTCGTGGAGCCCAACGCCATGTTCAAGCTGTCCTACGGCCTGTTCGTGCTGACCGCCAAGGACGGCAAGAAGGACAACGGCTGCATCATCAACACCGCCCAGCAGGTGACCAGCCAGCCCAACCGCATCTCCATCTGCGTCAACAAGAACAACTTCACCCACGACATGATCCTAAAGACCGGGGAGTTCAACGTCAACATCCTCTCCCAGGAGGCCACCTTCGACATCTTCAAGTGGTACGGCTTCCAGTCCGGCCGGGACACCGAGAAGATCCAGGGGGAGAAGCTGCCCCGGGCCCGCAACGGCATCGTGTACGTGGAGGGCTGCACCAACGGCTTCATCTCCGGCAAGGTCGTCGAGGCCCGCGACTACGGCACCCACACGCTGTTCGTGGCCGACGTGACCGAGGCCCGCGTGTTCAACAACGTGCCCTCCGTCACCTACGCCTACTACTTCGCCAACATCAAGCCCAAGCCCGCCGCTCGGCCCGCCGAGGAGAAGAAGGTCGGATGGGTGTGCAAGATCTGCGGCTACGTCTACGAGGGCGCGGACCTGCCCGCGGACTTCATCTGCCCGCTGTGCAAGCACCCGGCGAGCGACTTCGAGAAGTTGAAGTAAAAAAACGTTGCATAATTTGGCGTTCTGCGGTATAATACAGATGTAAACTATGTATAAAGGGGGTCTCCCCATGAAGCTCATCATAGCGATCGTCCAGGACGAGGACGCCTCCCGCCTCATCAGCAACCTGATGGCGGAGGGCTTCCGCGTGACGAAGCTGGCGACCACAGGCGGCTTTCTGCGCTCGGGCAACACGACGCTTCTGATCGGCGTGGAGGACGAGCAGCTCCAGAAGGCCATGGACATCGTGGAGAAGGTCTGCAAAAGCCGCAGGCAGATCGCCACGTCGCCCGCGCCCATCTCCGGGGCCACCGGGGTCTACGTACCCTATCCCATCGAGGTGACCGTGGGCGGCGCGACCGTGTTCGTGCTGGACGTGGAGCAGTTCGCGAAGTTCTGAGGCCGACCTTGAGACTTTCGGATTTTGTGGGCTATGGCGACAAGCTGGAACACCTGATGCGTTCGGTTCAAGCCGGGCGCATTGTTCATGCCCTGCTCTTCGCGGGTCCTCACGGCTCGGGCAAGCGCACGATGGCGAACCTGTTCGCCCAGGCGCTGATGTGCCGGGGCCAGGAGCCGCGGCCCTGCGGCGTCTGCCCCGCGTGCAAGCGCTTCGCGGCGGGCTCCCATCCCGACGTCAAGACCATAAGGCCCGAGAAAAAGACCATCGGCGTGGACGACATCCGCGATCTGATCGACTACCTGGCGCTCAAGCCCTATGAGGGCGGGCGGCACATCGCCATCATCGAGCAGGCGGAAAAGCTGACCCCCGCCGCCCAGAACGCGCTGCTAAAGACCCTGGAGACCCCGCCCGGCGACGCGATGTTCTTTTTGATCTCCGACGCACCGGGGAGCCTGCTGCCGACGATACTGTCCCGCTGCCAGACGGTGCGCTTTACCGACCTGTCGGCGGAGGACTGCGCGGCGGTGCTCACGCGACGTGGCATCCCGCCCGAGCGAGCGCGGCTCTTGGCGGGTCTGGCGCAGGGTTCCGTGGGCCGGGCGCTGGAGTTGGACGGTGATAATGATTTCGCCGCCCTTCGGGAGCGGGTGCTCAAGTCGCTTGAGGCGCTCAACGGTCCCGCGAGCGTGGCCGCGGCGGCCACGGCCCTGGAGGACGACAAGGGGTCTGAACAGGCCGTCCTCGAGATCATGGAGCTGTGGGCCCGGGACCGCATGGCCGTGCAGGCCGGGGCGGACCCCTACGAGGCGTCCGACCTCGACCGGCTCACGCGCAGCAGGCTCGACGGCAGGGCGCTGCTCATGGGCGTGATGCGGGCGCGGGCGCAGCTTGCGAGCAACGTCTCCTGGCCCAACGCCCTGGAGAACATGTACTTTCATTTGATAGATTCTGGTGATAACGGGAGGAACGCGCTTTCATGGCAACGGTAATTGGCGTCCGCTTCAAGAAGGCAGGCAAGGTATACTATTTCGACCCCAGCGGCATCTGGCCCCGGCCCGGCGACGGCGTGATCGTGGAGACGACCCGGGGCGTGGAGTACGGCGAGGTGGTCACGGGCTCCCGGACGGTGAACGACGCCCAGCTTGTGTCGCCGCTGCGGAAGGTCGTGCGCATCGCCACCCCGGAGGACATCGAGCGCGCCGAGACCAACGAGCGCCGGGAAAAGGAAGCCTTCGCGGTGTGTCAGGAGAAGATCGCCCGCCACAAGCTGGACATGAAGCTGGTGAGCGTGGAGTTCACCTTCGACAACTCAAAGATCATATTCTACTTCACCGCCAACGGCCGGGTGGACTTCCGGGAGCTGGTGAAGGACCTGGCGTCGGTGTTCAAGACGCGCATCGAGCTTCGGCAGATCGGCGTGCGCGACGAGGCCAAGATGCTGGGCGGGCTGGGCTCCTGCGGCCGTCCCATCTGCTGCGGCGCTTTCCTGGGCGACTTCCAGCCGGTGTCCATCAAGATGGCGAAGGAGCAGAACCTGTCCCTGAACCCCACGAAGATCTCCGGCCAGTGCGGGCGGCTCATGTGCTGCCTCAAGTTCGAGCAGGACAACTACGACGCGGTGCTCAAGCGCGTGCCGCGGGTGGGGAAGGACATCGTCACCCCGGACGGCGTGGGCGTCATCACCGACATCAACGTCATCAAGGAGACCATCCGCGTGCGCATAAGGCAGGACGACGATTCCTTCGACGTGCGGGAGTACCCCATCGACGAGGTGCGCCGCCCCGGCCCGGACGACGCCGCCGCCATCCGCGAGGCGCCCCAGCAGAAGCGCCGCCGCCCCAAGCCCCTTCCCGAGGGCGAGCAGGCCGCCG
>JAFUWR010000021.1 GCA_017471125.1 Clostridia bacterium
AACCTGCTGACGGGCTTCGGCGCGGAGGGCAAGGCGCTGTGGAACGGCGTGTTCCTGGCGACGTGCATCGCCTCCGCCATCGGCACCATCTGCATGGGCCTGCTGGCCAACAAGCCCTTCGTGATGGCCCCCGGCATGGGGCTGAACAGCTTCTTCGCGGTGGTGGTGGCCAACATCGCCGCCATGACGGGCTTCACCTACCTGCACGCCTTCCAGTCGGCGCTGTGCATCATACTGGTGGAGGGCGTCGTGTTCATCGTGCTGTCCATCTTCAACATCCGCGAAAAGATCGTGGAGGCCATCCCGCTGGGCATCCGGCTTGGCATCGGCCCCTCCATCGGCCTGATGCTGATGAACATCGGCTTCGGCTCCAACGTGGGCGTCTACTCCGAGACCGGCGGCCCCTTCTACGCCATGCGCGACTTCTTCGGCGCGCTGACCGCCTCCTACGGCAAGACCCAGATGGGCTCCGGCCACGCCACGATGGTGCTGACGGTGGTCACCATGTTCGTGGGCCTGTTCACCATCGTGGCGCTGGACCACCGCAAGGTCAAGGGCTCGGTGCTCTACGGCATGCTGGCCGCGTCCGTGCTGTACTGGGCGGGCGAGGCGATCTTCCTGCACACGAATCCCTTCGTGAGCCTGGCCACCGCGTCCTTCGTGCCGCCGTTCAAGGACATGGCCGAGACCACGCTGTTCAAGCTGGACTTCGCGGGCTTCGCGCAGGTGGGCTGGTTCACGCTGGTGACGCTGGTGGTCACCTTCTGCATCATCGACATGTTCGACACCATCGGCACGCTGGTGGGCACCGCGTCCCGGGCCAACATGCTGGACGCCGACGGCAGCATGCCCGGCATGCGGCAGGCGCTGCTGTCCGACGCCATCGGCACCGTGGCCGGGGCGCTGACCGGCACCTCCACCGTCACCACCTTCGTGGAGTCCGCCTCCGGCGTGGAGGCCGGCGGCCGGACCGGGCTGACCGCCCTCACCGCGGGCGTGCTGTTCCTGCTGTGCATGTTCATCGCGCCCATCGCCGCCATCATCCCCGCCGCCGCCACCTCCTCCGCGCTGATCTACGTGGGCGTACTGATGCTGAGCAACCTCAGGAAGATCGACTTCTCCGACCTCTCCCAGATGCTGCCCGTCGCCATCATGCTGCTGGCCATGCCCATCTCCGGCTCCATCGGCCACGGCATCGGCCTCGCGCTCATCAGCTTCACGGTCATCCAGTGCTGCACCGGCAAGGCCCGTGAGGTCTCCGCCCTCACCTACGTCCTCTCCGCCATCTTCCTGGTGAAGTTCTTCCTGACGATCTGAGGACGATATATAAAGCCGCCCAAGATGGGCGGCTTTTCATATGCTCCCGGGTCACGCCGGGGCGAGGTATTTTCTGAGGATGTACCCGGTCTTGCCCGCGTACTCGCATTTGTACCACTGGCTGTTATACTCGTAGGCCTCGACCTGCGCGCCCAGGGGGACCTTGACGAGCCGCGAGGCGGAGGTCTTGGCCTTCTTGCGCAGGGACACCCAGTCCTCGCAGTCGACGACCACCATCGGGCCGAGGTAGCCCTCGGACTGGGCCGCGTCCTCCGCGTCGAACCAGTCGTCGCCCGCGGCGAAGAAGTCGTCGGGGATGTCGGCTTCGTCCACCAGCGCGGCCATGTCCACGCCCTCGTCCTCCGGGATCGCCGTCGGCGCGGGCGTGGGCGTCTCCTTCGGCCCGGCCACCAGCGCGGCGTACTGGGAGGACACCCAGCCCGTCTCGCCCTTGCCGTTCTCGATGTTCAGCCAGATCGTCCCGTCCAGGCCGGGGTCGGTGGCCCCGAGGAAGCGGAAGCTGTCGTCCCGGCTGGCCGCGCGAATGACGTCGCCGCCCTTGTTGGGGGACTTCCGCACGTTGACCTTCTCGCCGGTGATGACCACGCGGTAGCTCGCGTCGTCGGACAGCGTAAGCGGCGTTGGCGCGGGGGTGGGCGACGGGGTCGGCGTCGGGACCTCCGTGGGCGCGGCGGTGGCCGCCGGGGTGGGCGTCGGTTCCTCGATCACGACCGGCGATACCGTCACCGGCGCGGCGTCATAGCCGCCGCCGAACACCTCGGCCTGGCCGCCCAGGTCGCCCAGATCCCCCATGTCCAGGGCGAAGTACCATCGCCCGCCCTTGTTGACGACGTCCACCGTGCCCTCCTCGGTCTCGCTGCCCTCGCCCGGCACGTCCACCGTCATC
>JAFUWR010000222.1 GCA_017471125.1 Clostridia bacterium
GCCGATGAGCTGCATGACCGCCTCGACCCGGGCCAGGTCGATGCGTCCGTTCAGAAAGGCCCGCTTGGTGAACTCCCCCGGCTCGGCAGGCCGCGCGCCCAGAGCAAGGGCGCGCTCCAGCACCGCGGACGCGCAGGCCGCGCCACCGTGACAGTGGATCTCCGCCACGTCCTCCCGGGTGTAGGTCCCCGGCCCGCGCATCAGGACCGCCATCACCTCGTCGATGGCCGACCCGGAGGCGTCCACGACGTGGCCGTAGGTCAGGCGGCGGTCCGCCATCCCCCGCCCCTTGGCGGCGGGGACGAACATCGCCCGGAGGATCGTACCGGCGCGCTCGCCGCTGATGCGCACGATGGCGATGCCGCCCGCGCCCCGGGCCGTCGCGATGGCGGCAATGGTATCAGAAGCCATCGTCAACGTGTGACGGCGGTCCTGACCGGCAGCACCAGATGGATGTAGTCCGGGTCGCCCGCGGGATGGATGACGCAGGGGGAGATGGCGTTGTTGAGGTTCAGCACGATCTGCTCGGCGTCGATGTAGCGCACCACGTCGATCAAATACTTCACGTTGAACGCGATGTTCACGTCCGCGCCCTCCTGCTGGACCTCCAGCTTCTCGAACACGTCGCCGATCTCGGACCGGGACTCGATGGCCATCTCCCCGGCGGCGATCTTCAGCACCAGCAGGTTGTTGTTGCCCTCCCGGGCCATCAGCGCCGCGCGGTCCACGCTCTTGCGGAAGGGCTCCAGGTCCACGGTCACGGTGGTGGCGAAGGACGCGGGCAGGATCTGCCGGTACTTCACGTAGCTGCCCTCGAGCAGGATCACGTAGATCTCGGTGCTGCCGAGCCTGATGTGCAGCTTGTTGCCGCCGAAGGACAGGCTGGCGAAGGCCTCGGGGTCGTCGGACAGCAGCTTGCCGATGTCGCCCATGGCGCGGCCCGGGATGATGGCGGCGAAGTCCTCGGTCACGTCGGCGCACTTGGAGCGCTTGAGCGCCATGCGGAAGCCGTCCAGGCCCACCATGGTGATGTCGCCGTTCTGGATCTCCAGAAGCCCGCCGGTCAGTATCTCGCGCATGTCCTCCACGGCGATGGCGAACTCGGTCTTTTGGATCATGTCCTTCAGCAGGTCCTGGGGCAGGGTGATCTCCCGCTCGCCGTCGATGACCGGCAGCGACGGGTAGAGGTCCGCGTCCTGGCCGGCGATGTTGGTCCGGGAGCCGGAGCCGCGCACCGTGAATATGAAGCGCTCGTTCATGGCGATGTCGATGTCGCCGTCGCTCAGGCGCCTGACCACCTCGTTGAACAGCTTGCCCGGCACCACGCCCCGGCCCGGCTCGGCCACCTGGGCCTCGATGCGGGTGACGATGGTGATGCGCTCGTCGGAGCTGGTCAGGACGACGCCGTCTCCGTCGGTCTCGAGCATCACGCCCTCCAGGATCGGATTGGTCGTGCGTCCCGGCAGCGCCCGGACGACGATCTGCAGGCCGTCGATCAGCGCGGAAGCTGTGCATTTGAATCGCATGTGTCTGTCCTCCGTCTTATAGTAGATTGATAACTATATATCTGAATTTATTAGGAGACGTAGTAGGGCTGTGGATAGTGGGGATAACGCCGCATCTATCCCGCGCCACCGGGGTTTTGGGCTGTGGATGGCGTTGTGGACAGGCGCGGGATAAGTTGTGGATAGAGAGTGGAGAGTGAAGAGTGGAGAGTGGAGTTGCGGTTGAAATCCTGCGGATTTCTTTGATCTAATAAGGCCGCGTTTCATCGCCATTGAATAAAAACAAATCCGAAGGATTTGCACCTGAACTCCTCACTCCTCACTCTCCACTCTCCACTCTCAATCTTCCTCCACCGCCTTCATTATTTCCTGTACTCGTTTCTTAAATCCGTAGTCCTCCCCCATATCCTTCTCGACCTTTTCGCAGCCGTGGAGGACGGTGGTGTGGTCGCGGCCGATGGCGCGGCCGATGGCGGTGGTGGAGCTGTCGGTCATCTCGCGGCATATGTACATGGCGACCTGCCGGGCGAGGGCGATGTCCTGGCTGCGGCGCTTGCCGGTGAGGTCAGCGGGCTGGAGGCCGTACTTGTCGGCGACGACGCCGATGATGAGCTCGCAGGTGATCTTCCGCTCCTCCCGGGCCTTGACCAGGCTGCTCAGCGCGGACCTTGCCAGCTCCATGGTGATGGGCGCGCCCATCAGTCGGCTGCGGGCGTCGAGGCTGGTGAGGCTCCCCTCCAGGGCGCGGATGTTGGAATTGACGTTCCGGGCGATGTACTCCAGCACCTCGTAGGGCACCTCGATGCCGTCGGTGTCGGCCTTCTGCTTGAGGATGGCGACCCGGGTCTCGAAGTCGGGCTTCTGGATGTCCACGATCAGGCCCCACTCGAAGCGGGAGCGCAGGCGCTCCTCGATCTCGGGGATCTCCTTGGGGGGCCGGTCGGAGGAGATGATGATCTGCTTGTGGTTCTCCCGCAGGTCGTTGAAGGTATTGAAGAACTCCTCCTGAGTGGCCTTGGTCTTGGCCAAAAACTGGATGTCGTCCACCATCAGGTAGTCCACGCCCCGCAGCTTGGTCCTTAGCTCGGAGGTGTTCTTCCGGGCGATGCCTTCAATTAACTGGTTGGTGATGGTCTCCGAGGTCATCAGAAGGACGTTCTTCGACGGGTCGTTCTTCATCACGTAGTTGCCCACGGCGTTCATCAGGTGGGTCTTGCCCAGCCCCACGCCGCCGTAGATGAACAGCGGGTTGTAGCTCTCCGACGGCGACTCCGCCACCGCCAGCGCCGCGGCGTAGGCGAAGCTGTTGCTGGAGCCCACGACGAAGTTGTCGAAGGTGTACTTATCGTTCAGCGTGGAGGCGCTCAGCTTTTCGTCGATCAGGTCGATCTCGTCCACGGTGTGGAACTCCGGGTCGTACTTCCGGTCGAACACCATGTCCATGGTGCTGATGAGCATGGAGCCGTAGCGCTCCTGCATGTGCCGCAGCGTGAAGCCGCTCTCGCCGACGATGTAGATCCTGTCGCCGGAGATGGCGTGCAGCCTGAGCGACTGGAACCAGGTGCGAAACGACGGCCCGTCCAGGTTCTCCTGGATGATGGCGATCACCTTGTCCCATTTCTCCTTCTGCTCGGGGGTGTAATTCATAGCCTGCCTCCGTGCCCGCGCGGGTTATCCACAGCCTGTGTACAGCCGTTTGTGGATAACTTTGCGGCGCTGGACATTTTACTTCCATTCTATTTTATCATCTGGAATGATGAAAATCAAGGACAAAATAAACCGGCCTCCCGGATGGGAGGCCGATGTCTGCGGCGGCGGTCATTTCGCGTACTTGTAGATCTGCTCGAGCACCGCGTCGATGCCGTTGACGGTGGGCTCGGCGTCCATGGCGGCGTAGAGTATGCCGCGGTCGTGGTAGAGCTGCTCGATGGCCTTGGTCAGGGTCTCGGGCGTCATGTCCTCCTGCAGGAGCACCCTCGACAGGCCCCGGCTCCTGAAGGACTCGGCGTTCAGAAGCTGGTCGCCGCGGCTGGCGGTCTTGGGATAGGGGATCAGCAGCGCGGGCTTGCGCGCGGCCAGGATCTCGCACAGCGCGTTGGCCCCGGCCCGGGAGACGATGATGTCCGCGCAGGCGTAGGCGTCGGCCATCTCCTCGTTCAGGTATTCCCGCTGGACGTAGTTGGGCGTGCCGGTGAAGCTGGCGTTGCTGTTGCCCTTGCCGCACAGGTGGAGCACCTGGAAGTTCTCCGTGAGCTTCGGGAGCGCCTGCCACAGCGCCTGGTTGATGGCCTGGGCCCCGGACGAGCCGCCCACCACCATCATGACGGGCCGGGAGTCGTCGAACCCGAAGCGCTCGAGCCCCGCCCTGCGGCTGCCGGACAAAATTTCGGGCCTGATCGGCGTGCCGGTGTGGACGCCCTTCCCCCGGGTGTACTTGATGGCCTCCGGGAAGGTGCAGCACTCCACCTTCGCGAACGGCGCGCTCAGCTTGTTGGCCAGGCCGGGCGTCATGTCGGACTCGTGGATGACCACGGGCACCCGATGCAGCGCCGCGCCGTACACCACCGGCACCGACACGAACCCGCCCTTGGAGAACACCACGTTGGGCTTGAGCCTGCCGATGATGCGCGCGGCCTGGCCCACGCCGTGGATGACCCGGAAGGGGTCGGTGAAGTTCTTGAGATCGAAATAGCGCCGCAGCTTGCCCACCGACACCGTGTGGAAGGTCACGCCGTCCACCTGGCTGATGAGCCCCTGCTCGGGGCTGTTGGCCGCGCCGATGTAGTGGATGTCCCAGCCGTCGGCCTTGAGCCTCGGGATCAGCGCCAGGTTCGGCGTCACGTGGCCGGCGGTGCCGCCGCCCGTCAGGACTATCGTCTTCATATTATAGATGATGCCTCCATTCGATCACCGTCTCCCGCCCGCCCGCTGGCATGGCGAGTGGCTCTGGACAGGGCCTCTTGATGATATGCGGAAAAAAACAGATTTGTGCTCATTATAGCACGGGATATTATAAATCTATTTAGCATCGCGTTAAAAAACGGGCAAAAAAAGAGACGTCGCCCATGTTTTCCATGGGCGACGTCCGCGGGGCGCGGTCACGGCGCGGCGGTGGCCTCTGCCTCC
>JAFUWR010000223.1 GCA_017471125.1 Clostridia bacterium
ACGTCGAATTATCTGCTTCATGTCTTCTCACCTCATGCGTTATATTCGACGTCTACTCACCGTTTTCCTTTTGGTTCTATTCGACTAACTGCATATTTCCTCGTTTTTTTCGGGGTTTATGCTTTTAGAAACACACTCTAGGGATTAGGGATTAGAAAAAGTCACCCGCCGTCGATCGTGTGCGATCGACGGCGGGTGATCGTTGATGGGAACTTACTCCTCCCTCGTTGCGACATGGATCAGCGTCCAGTCGCTGCCGGCCTGGTGGAAGCCATAGCGCTGGGTGGTGACCGTCGCGCCCTCGGTGACGCGGAGGTCGAGGTCGAACACCTCGGTGGTGACGCCGGGGCGGATCTGGTAGACGCTCATGGGGAAGAAGCGGCGCAGGGCGTTGTTGACCCCGCGGCGGCCGCTGTCGTCGAGGCCGCTGATGCGGGCGTCGATGGACTGCATGAGCGCCCGGGCGTCGCCGGAGACGAGGTAGGGGTCGTCCAGCATGGCGCGGGTGACGCTGTCCCTGAAGCCCACGTAGTTCAGCACCACGATCAGCTTGTCGCGCACGGGCAGGCGTTCAAGCCGCGCCAGCTCGTCGGTGCTCAGCACCTTCTCGATGTTGACCACGCTGACCCGCAGGTAGCCCGCGTCGGCGTCGTGCTGCATGGCGTCGCCCACGCGCTTGGCGGTCTCGATGAGCGTCAGCCCGTCGGTGACGGCCACCCCGTTCAGGCGCTCATCGGACAGCAGGTCGACGAAGCCGTCGCCCTCGTCCTCGGGCTCCTCCTCGTCGTCATCGTCGTCGTCCTTCTCCTTGACCTTGCGCTCGTAGCCGCACAGGAGGCACTCGCCGTCCTCCATGTCGTGGGCCTCGAGGAAGCTGCCCAGGTGCTCCTCCTTCTGGTAGAGCACGTGGCCGCACTGCTGGCACAGCACGCGGTAGCGCTGGGCCCGCACCACCAGGTGGTCGTGGCGGTCCTCCTCATAGTAGTTGTAGTAGGGCTTGGAGGTCTCCTCCACCTGCATGTCCTCGGGGTGGTCGCACTCGTAGCCGCAGGTGTTGCACACGCCCTTGCGGTACTTGTGGGGCTCGGTCTCGCCGAATTCCACGCCCGTCTCGTAGTTCTTGAGGGTCATGCCGCAGCGGCCGCAGACGCCGTCCACCAAAATCGGGGTGACGAGGTAGTGGCCCTCTTCATCGTCGTAGTCGTAGTAGGCCGCGCCCTTGTGCTCCTTGCCCTCGATGGCGTCGTGGGGGCACTCGTAGCCGCACAGGGCGCAGACGCCGTCCACGTAAACATGGGCCTCGCTGAACTGGCCCGCCTCGCCGGTGTCGGACAGGTACTCGCGGTAGCCGCAGACCTGGCACTGCCAGTAGGGGCGGTAGGTGTAGCGCAGGATATGGGCGTCGGCGTCGCCCGGCTCCACGGTCAGGTCGCTGCCGTAGGCGCGGGCGGTGGCGGCGTCGGTGGGCGCGACGGAATAGGCGCGGGACGCCTCGGGATGGTCGCAGCCGGGGGTGTAGCCGCAGATGACGCAGGCCTCGCCGGACATGGCGTGGGGCTCCACCACGTCGATGGTCTTGCCCTCCTCCGGCACGCTGGGCCCGTACTCGCCGCAGGTGGCGCACTTGTAGGCCACGCGCTCCTGGTACTTCGCCAGGTGGGTCTCGGCGGGCGCGTCGGCGCTGGGCGCGGCGCTCACCAGCTCGCCCCGGACCATGTAGGGCCCGTCGGTGTAGCTGTGGACGTGGTCGGCGGCGGGCTCCGTCAGGGGCGCGGCCTCCGCGGGCGCGGGGGTACAATAGATGCAGCCCGCCGCGGGATCGTCGCCGTAGGTGTGCTCCTCCACGAAGGTGTCCGCCGTCCGGACCGTCGCGCCGCACTTGGCGCAGACGTATTTGACGATGGACTTGCCGTTGATCCGATGGGTGCCGTCCTCCAGGTCGACGTACTCGATGTCCGGGGCCAGCCGGTTCACCACCGGCTCGGTGACCGCGTGGGGGCAGGCGGCCTCCGCTGCCGGGGCGGGCGCGGGGTCCGCCTTGGGCGGCTCGACGGGTTCAGAAACCGGCTCCTCCACGGGCGCAGGCTCTGGTTCTGGTTCGGGTTCCTCGACGGGCGCGGGCTCCGCCACGGGCTCCGGCTCCTGCTTCGGGGCCTCCTGTGCCGGGGCGGGTTCGGGCTCCGCTTTTTTCTCCTCCACGACCGCGGGCTGGGCGGAGGGCGCGACCTCCGGGTCCTCCGCGGCGGCGTCCTCCGCCGCTGCCCACATCAGTGTCGCACAGCACAGCGCCAGGGCCAGCAGCGCGGCCAATAGCCTTCTCTTCATGACAGCCTCCATATACTTTCTCGTATGATGTCCTTCTCTCGTGCGGCACATCGCCGCGCAGACATTATACAACATCTTCTTGTCAAATTCAAGTCATAAATGACACACAACCGTCATATTTTCAAAGATGATAGATTTTACTTTCCCCGACGCCCGCCCGCCTTGACTTTTCATACTTACATATATACAATAACAATGGAGCTTTCCGCGCGAAGCGGGAGGCGGAGGGAGGAAGTAAAGATGGACCTTACGATCAGGCCGCGGCGGCTCCGGGGGTCGGAGACGCTTCGGCGGATGGTGCGGGAGACGCGGGTGGACGCGGCCTCGCTGATCTATCCCATGTTCGTGACGGACGGCAAGAACCGGGTGGAGCCCATCGAGGCCATGCCGGGCCAGTTCCGCTACACGGTGGACCGGCTGCCGGAGGCGCTGGACGCGGTGGCCGAGGCGGGGGTCGGCAGCGTCATGCTGTTCGGCATCCCGGAGAAGAAGGACCCGGTGGGCAGCGAGGCCTACGCCCCGGACGGCGTGGTCCAGCGGGCGATCCAGCGGGCGAAGCTGCATATGCCGGAGCTGTACGTCATCGGCGACGTGTGCATGTGCGAATACACGTCCCACGGGCACTGCGGCGTGCTGTGCGACCATGAGGTGGACAACGACGCCACCCTGCCGCTGCTGGCAAAGACGGCGCTTTCCCAGGTCGAGGCGGGCGCGGACATGGTGGCCCCCTCCGACATGATGGACGGCCGGGTGCGGGCGATCCGGGAGCTGCTGGACCAGAACGGCCACGCGGACACGCCCATCATGTCCTACGCGGTGAAGTACGCCTCGTCCTTCTACGGCCCCTTCCGGGAGGCCGCGGGGTCCGCGCCGGCCTTCGGCGACCGCCGGGGCTACCAGATGGACTACCACAACCGGCGCGAGGGCATCAAGGAGGCCCTGCTGGACGTGGACGAGGGCGCGGACATCGTGATGGTGAAGCCTGCGATGAACTACCTGGACATCGTGCGGGACGTGCGGGAGCGGGTGAACGTGCCCGTGGGCGCGTATTCCGTGTCCGGCGAGTACGCCATGGTCAAGGCCGCCGCCGGGAAGGGCATGATCGACGAGGCGAAGATCGTCTGCGAGATGGCCGTGGCCGCCTTCCGCGCCGGGGCCGACGTGTACCTGACCTATTACGCAAAGGAGCTGGCCCGATACATCCGCGAAGGGCGCATCGGGTGAGGGAGAGTATGGAGAAGATCGTCGTTGGGAGCCGGGAGAGCCGCCTGGCGGTGGTGCAGAGCATGTCTCTGGTGGACCACCTGCGGACGGCGCGGCCGCCGGTGGAGGTCGGGCTCGTGACCATGAAGACCACCGGGGACAGGATACTGGACAGGACGCTGGACAAGGTGGGCGGCAAGGGCCTGTTCGTCAAGGAGCTGGACGCCGCCCTGCTGGACGGGCGCATCGACCTGGCGGTGCACTGCGTCAAGGACATGCCCATGGAGCTGACGCCCGGCACGGCCATACTGGGCTACTCCCGCCGGGAGGACCCCCGGGACGCGCTGGTGCTGCCCGAGGGCGTCGCGCAATTGAAGCCGGGCGGCGTCATCGGCACGTCGAGCCTGCGGCGGGCGCTGCAATTGAAGAAGCTGTTCCCGGGGCACGAGATCAAACCCGTGCGCGGCAATTTGCAGACGCGGCTCAAAAAGCTGGACGCTGGCGAGTTCGACGCGCTGGTGCTGGCCGTGGCGGGGCTGAAGCGGCTGGGCATGGAGAAGCGGGCCAGCGTCATATTCGACGCGGACGAGCTGATCCCCGCCGCGGGGCAGGGCATCCTGGCGGTGCAGGGCCGGGCGGGGACGGACTGTCCCCAGCTGGCGGGCTATTTCGATGACAACGCCGCCGCCTGCGCCGAGTGCGAGCGGGCCTTCGTCCGGGAGCTGGACGGCGGCTGCACCTCGCCGGTGTGCGCCTACGCCACGATCAACAAGGGCACGCTGCGGGTCCGGGCGCTGTACTGGGACCCGGAGACCGGCGACGTGCGCGTGGGCGGCGATTCCGGCCCAGCGAGCGAGGGCGTGGCCATCGGCATCCGGCTGGCGCGTCGGCTCCGTGACGGCGAAAAGGGGGGAGAGGCATGAGCGGCAAGGTCTGGCTGGTGGGCGCGGGCCCCGGCGACCGGGGGCTGTTCACCCTGCGCGGGCTGGAGGTGCTGACGGCCGCCGACGTGGTGGTCTACGACGCGCTGGTGGGCGACGGCGTGCTGGGCATGATCCCGCCCGAGGCGGAGCTGATCTACGTGGGCAAGCGGTCGAGCCACCACGCCATGGTCCAGGAGGACATCAACCGCACCCTGCTTGAACAGGCGAAGCTGGGGAAGAACGTCGTCCGGCTCAAGGGCGGCGACCCGTTCCTGTTCGGGCGCGGCGGCGAGGAGCTGGAGCTGCTGACCGAGGCGGGCATCCCCTTCGAGATCGTGCCCGGCGTGACCAGCGCGTTCGCGGTACCGGCCTACAACGGCATCCCCGTGACCCATCGGGACTACTGCTCCAGCGTCCACGTCGTCACCGGCCACCGTCGGGCGGGCGAGGCGCTGGACATCGACTTCGAGGCGCTGGCCCGCACCGGCGGCACGCTGGTGTTCCTGATGGGCGTGGCGGCGCTGTCGGACATCGTGTCCGGGCTGATGAAAGCCGGCATGCCGTCCGACACCCCGGCGGCGGTGCTGGAAAAGGGCTGCACCGCGGGGCAGCGGCGGGTGCTGGGCACCCTGGCGACGCTGGAAACCGAAGCGGAAAGGGCCAACGTCAGGACCCCCGCCATCATCGTGGTGGGGAGGGTCTGCGGGCTGGCCGAGCGCTTCCACTGGCAGGAGGACCGGCCCCTGTTCGGCGTGCGGGCCATCGTGATGCGGCCCCGGCATCTGGTATCCGGGCTATCCGACCTGTTGCGCCGGGAGGGCGCGGAGGTGGTGGAGCTGCCGGCCATCCGGATCGCGAAGGTCACAGGCGCGGCGTGGGACAAGGTGATCGAGGCCATCCACAGCCTTCAAAGCGGAGGTTACGACTGGCTGGTGTTCACCAGTCCCAGCGGCGCGAAGCTGTTCATGGACGCGCTGATGGAGGACGGCGACCTCCGGGCGCTGGCGGGGGTGAAGCTCGCCGCCATCGGCGAGGGCACCCGCAAGGCGCTTCGGCAGTACGGCCTGCGGGCCGACTTCCTGCCAACCGTGTACGACGGCGAGACGCTGGGCCGTGAGCTGCGCGAGGTGGCCGCGCCCGGTTCGCGCATCCTCATCCCCCGGGCGGCCATCGGCAATAAGGCGCTCATCGACGCGCTGGGCGACGGGTTCGACATCACCGACCTGCCCACCTACGACACGCTCTATGAGCGCAGCCCCGTGTTCGACGTGAAGGCCATGGTCGAGGCGGACGGCGTCAACCTCTGCGTGTTCACCTCGGCCTCCACCGTGCGCGGCTTCGCCGAGGGCGCGGGCGACGTGGACTTTAACAAGGTCAACGCCGTCTGCATCGGACGCCAGACCGCCGCCGAGGCGCAAAAGCGCGGCATGCGGACGTGGACGGCGGAGAGGGCGACGCTGGAGGAACTGGTTAGGTGCGCGGAGAGGGCAGCGGGAGAATTGAGGTAATTTGGAGATGAGGCAGTAGGGAGTAGGCAGTAGGGAGTAGGGGGGCACGGCAAAACTCTGTACTTCTATACTATTGTTGGAATAGAAGTCGCGGCAGCCGGTAGCTTGCCTACTCCCTACTCCCTACTGCCTACTCCCTCGATAAAGTCGTTTCAAATCGAAAGGAGAACAAACATATGTCAAGAGGTATCGCATACGGCGTCGGCGTCGGTCCCGGCGACCCGGAGCTGATGACCCTGAAGGCCATCAAGCTGATCAAGGAGAACGAGGTCATCGCCCTGCCGGGGAAGGAGCCCAGGGAGACGGTGGCGTACAAGATCGCGGCGGCGGTGGTGCCGGAGCTAAAGGACAAGGAGCTGGTGCCGGTCTACATGCCGATGATCAAGGATCGGGAATTGATTGACAAGGAGCACCGCAAGGCGGCGAAGCTGATCGAGGGCTATCTGGACCAGGGGAAGAACGTGGTGTACCTGACCCTGGGCGACTCGACCATCTACTGCACCTTCAGCTACATCCAGCACCACCTCGAGGCCGACGGCTACGAGTCCGCGCTGGTGCCGGGCATCACGTCCTTCTGCGCCGCGGCGGCGCGGCTGAACGTGCCGCTGGTGGAGTGGGACGAATCGCTGCACGTCATCCCGGCGGTGCACCGCCTGGGCGAGGCGCTGGACCGCCCCGGCAACTACGTGCTGATGAAGTCCGCCAGCCAGATGGCGAAGGTCAAGGAGACCCTGCGCGAAAGCGGCCGGGACGTGATGATGGTGGAGAATTGCAGCATGGACACCGAGAAGGTCTACCGCAGCGCCGACGAGATCCCGGACGACGCGGGCTACTTCTCGCTGGTCATCGCCAAGGAGCATAAATGATCGAGATCGTCAACCTGACCAAGCGCTTCGGCGACTTCACGGCGGTGGACCATTTGAACCTGACGGTCCAGACCGGCGAGTTCTTCGGCCTGCTGGGTCCCAACGGCGCGGGCAAGACCACCACCATCTCCATGCTGTCCACGGTGCTGCTGCCCTCGGAGGGGGAGATCCGCATCGACGGCGTGAAGCTGGACCGCAAGGCGTCCCAGCAGAAGCGCAAGCTGAGCGTCATCACCCAGGAGTACTCCATGCGCCAGGACATGAACATGGACGAGGTCATGGAGTACCAAGGGCGGCTCTACTTCCTGCCGAAGAAGGTCATCCGGCAAAAGACCGACGAGCTCTTGGAGTTCGCGGGCCTGTTGGAGTTCCGGCACCGCACGGTGCGGCACCTGTCCGGCGGCATGAAGCGCAAGCTGATGATCTGCCGGGCGCTGATGATCGAGCCGGAGATATTGCTCCTGGACGAGCCGACG
Source organism: Clostridia bacterium (assembly GCA_017471125.1). GTDB lineage: Bacteria > Bacillota > Clostridia > Christensenellales > Aristaeellaceae > UBA2862. The sequence continues at coordinate 7,302 of JAFUWR010000223.1, forward strand.
GCGGGCATGGACGCGCTTTCACGGCGGCAGATGTGGAACCTGCTGCGCCGGGTCAACTCGGATAAGATGACCATCGTGCTGACCACCCACTACATGGAGGAGGCCCAGGCCCTCTGCGGCCGGGTGGCGCTCATCAACCGCGGCAAGCTGCAAAAGCTGGACACGCCTGACGACCTGATCCGGGAGCTCGGCCCCTTCGCCGTGGACGAGACCGCCGAGGACACGCTGTCGAGCCGCTACTTCCACGACCGGGACGAGGCCATCGCCTATCTCTCCCGGTCCGGCCCCGGCGCGACCCTCCGGGCCACGACCCTCGAGGACGTGTTCGTGGACTGCGCGGGGCGAAAACTCTGAGAAGAAGAGGGCAAAAATGGGCATCATCACCGTTCTCTGGGAAAAGTGGGTGGAATTTCGCCGCGACTTCTACAAGATCACCGTCGCGGCGATGATCTCCCCGCTGATGTACCTCATCATATTCGGCATGGGCATACAGACCACGTCCCACGGCGAGCCGTACCTGCGCTTCCTGATCCCCGGCATCGTGGCGATGGCGACGATGACGGGCGCTTTCGGCGCCATCGCCCAGTCCATGAGCGTCCAGCGGCTGTACGAAAAGGCGCTGGACCAGATCATGGTGTCGCCCACCCCGCTGTGGCAGTTCATACTGGGCCAGGTCATCGGCGGGAGCCTCCGCGGCATGTACGCGGGCGGCGTGATATTGCTGCTGACCCTGCCCATCCGCACGGACCTGACCTTCAACGGCCTGTCCGTGCTCATCATGTTTTTGAACGGCACGGTGTTTTCGACCATCGCGCTGGTGCTGTCGTTTTTGGCCAAGAGCTACACCGACGCGCCGCGCTACACGTCCTACATCATCATGCCCATGTCCTTTCTGTGCAACACGTTCTTTTCCACCGACCAGATGCCCGCGGGGTTTAGGCAGGTGATCGCGCTGCTGCCGCTGTCCCAGGCCAGCGCCATGCTGCGGTCGGTGGCCTATGGGGAAGCGCCGGGCGCGTTCGGGTTTTGCGTGCTGGCGGTGTACCTTGTGGTGTTCGGCACCATCTCCGTGGTGTTTATATATAGGAAGAAAAACCTGTGAGGAGGCGGACCATGCGCAGGATATTGCTGGCGCTGTGCGCCTTTTTGCTGTTGACGCCCGCGGCTCGGGCGGTGACGGTCATCGGGGGCGGGGACGACGCGCCGTCCAGGGTCGCCGAGGCCAAGGCCGCCGCGTCGGAGGTGACCGTGGGGCACTACGGCATGACGCCCATCCCCGGCAGCCTGGTGGCCGACGGGGACTACGACGTGAAGTTCGAGTCCAGCTCGCCGTTCTTCAAGATCATCAAGGCCACGCTCCACGTGGCGGGCGGCGGGATGACCGCGGACATCGTCATCGGCTCGGAGAGCTACGACGCCGTGCGGATGGACGCGGAGATACCGGGCAGGGCGTCAAACGGCGCGACCACGTTCACCATCCCCGTGCCCGCCTTAAACCAGCCCTTCGCCTGCGCGGCCCACAGCGTGAAGCGGGACATGTGGTACGACCGGCAGCTCTTGGCGGACGCATCGTCCCTGCCCGAGGGGGCGCTGGGCTTCGACCTGCCGGATTACGAGGTGCTGGACAAGGCGCTCAGGGCCTACGGCGACGACGCGCCCGAGGCGTCTGCGCCCGCGGCGCAGGCGGTGGAGCCCGCGGCGGTGGACCTGCCCGACGGGGAGTACTCCATCGAGGTCAACCTGTCCGGCGGCAGCGGCCGGGCCAGCGTGTCCTCGCCCACGCTGCTGACGGTGAAGGACGGCCGGGCCTGGGCGCGGCTCTTGTGGTCCAGCGCCTACTACGACTACATGCTCCTTGGCGGCGCGCGCTATGAGAACACGTCGGACGGCGGCAACTCCGTCTTCGACATCCCCGTGGCGGCGCTGGATACGCCGTTCGCGGTGATCGCCGACACCACGGCCATGGGCGACCCGGTGGAGATCGAGTACCAGCTGACGTTCTACGCCGAGTCCATCGGCGACCGCAGCCAGGTGCCCCAGGAGGCGGCGATGCAGGTGCTGACGATCTCGCTGATCGTCATCGTCGTAGGCGGGGTGCTCAACCATTTCGTCAAGAGGAGGAGGCGCTGAAGATGGCGGAATATCCGTGGTTTCCCGTGTTCATCGACCTGTCCGACCGGCGCGCGCTGGTGGTGGGGGCCGGGAAGGTGGCCGCCCGCCGGGTGGCGACGCTGACGAAGTTCTGCGCCCACGTGGACGTGGTCGGCCCCCGGGTGGACCCGACCGTGGAGCGCGAGGTGCTGGCCGGGCGGGTGACGCTGTACCGGCGCGTGTTCGAGCCCGCCGACCTGGACGGCAGGGACGTGGTGATCGCCGCCACCGACGACGCGGCCGTCAACGCCGCGATCGCCGAGGCGTGCCGCAAGCGCGGCATCCCCGTCAACGTGTCCAGCGACAGGACCCTCTGCGACTTCTACTTCCCCGGCGTGGCCGTGGACGGCGACGTGGCCGTCGGCGTCACCGCCAGTGGCCGTGGCCATCGGCGAGCGAAGGAGGTCACGAACCGGATCAGGGCGATGATCGAGGGAACAGGGATTAGGGATTAGAAAGACCGTAGGGGCGCTGCCCTCAGCGCCCGCCTGGAGGGAACAGGGAACAGGCAACAGGGAACAGGAATACCCGTAGGGGCGCTGCCCCCAGCGCCCGCCCCCGTAGGGGCGCCGTTTCGGCGCCCGCCCGAATGAGGTCGTCACCCCCAATTCTTTACCCACACATAATATCCCGAACAGACCCATCTGTTACGATCTACCCAACGAACACCACAAAAGGCGAGGCATACCCATGCAGAGATTCAGCGAACAACTGACAGAGGCCCGGAAGGCGAAGGGCATGACCCAGGCGGAGCTGGCGACGGCGGCGGAGGTGTCGCGGCAGACGGTATCGAGCTGGGAGACGGGCCGCACGCGGCCGGACGTGGAGATGGCGCGGCGGCTGTCGGAGCTGCTGGGGCAGGATCTGGTGCAGTCGGCGGAGGCGCTGCC
>JAFUWR010000224.1 GCA_017471125.1 Clostridia bacterium
GAATTGCAGAAGCCCGGGCGCGACCCCCGCGACGCGCTGCCCAAGCCCGTGCTGCGCACCGACGTGCTGGACATGGCCGACCTCAAGCCCGGCATGGAGCTGACCGGCACCGTGCGCAACGTCATCGACTTCGGCGCGTTCGTGGACATCGGCGTCCACCAGGACGGGCTGGTGCACATCTCCCGGCTGGCCGATCGCTACGTCAAGCACCCCTCCGAGGTGGTCAAGGTCGGCGACGTGGTCACCGTGTGGGTGGTCAGTGTGGATGAAAAGAAAAAGCGCATCGCGCTGACGATGGTGAAGGATAGGATGTGACAAACGACGCTCCCCCGCCTGCGCGGGGGAGCGTCGTTTGTCGGGACGGGGGACGACCTCTCAGGCGCTACGCGCCAGCTCCCCTGGGAGGGGAGCCAAGGCTGCCGCGCTGTTACGTAACCCCCTTGCCTCCCCTTTCACGCACCGCCGCTACTCCGCGAAGCGGAAGCGGCGGCAGCGCGGGGCTGGCATCCGTAGGATGCGCCCCGGCTGGTCGCGCCAAGTGCCGCGTTGGTCAATCTTTGATTGCCAACGTCGGCAGTCGGCGAAGCCGACCGGCAATCCAAAGGATTGCCGCTTTGCCTTGGCAGTGGCGCGACTGCTGGTCAGGGGAGGTGGCACGACGAAGTCGTGACGGAGAGGTCGTCCCCCTGTTCCCTGCTGCCTGTTCCCTGTTCCCTATACGCCCTTGCCCACCAGCGCCGTCGAATGGGGCGCGGTGAGCAGCTCGCGCATGAGGGCGTTGGTGGTGTCGAAGTCGATCTGGTTGATGCGGTCGATGGTCTCGGTCTCGGTCTGGGTCTTGTTGAGCAGCAGCAGCCTGCGGCCGATGGACTGCATGCGGGCGGAGGTGGACTCGAGCCCCATGATGTACCCGGCCTTCATCTGCTCCCGGGCCATTTGGAACTCGTCGCGGGTGAGGCCGGTGGCGGCGATGGCGCGGGCCTCCTCGACGATCATGTCGATGACGGCCTGGGCGTTCTCCGGGTTGGTGGCGGCGTAGACGGCCAGCATGCCGGTGTCGGTGTAGGCGTTGGGATAGCTGTACACGCTGTACGCCATGCCGCTGTCCTCGCGGATCTTCTGGAACAGCCGGGAGGACATGGCCCCGCCATAGACGCTGTTGAAGATGGCCAGCTCGTAGGCCCGGTCGTCGCCGGTGGACAGCCCGGGGAAGCCCAGGCTGATGTGCACCTGCTCGATGTCCTTCTCCCGGGTCAGCCGCGTGGGCGGCACTTCATGGGTCACGTAGCCGCCGATGTCCAGCCCCTCGGGCCGCCAGCCGCCCAGCAGCGCCTCCGCCAGGGCCACCACGGCCTCCCAGTCGTAGTTGCCGGCCAGGGCCAGCACGGCGTTCTGGGGCTTGTACATCTTCGCCCAGTAGCGGCGCAGGTCGTCACTGGTGTAGCGCTGTATCTGCTCCGCCGTGCCCAGTATGGGCCGGGACAGGGGCTGGTCGCCGTAGTGGGCCAGCATCAGAAGCTCGAACGCCACGTCCTCCGGCGTGTCCTCGGCCATGTTGATCTCCTCGATCACCACGCCCTTCTCCTTCTCAAGCTCCGCGGGGTCGAAGGCCGGCGCGATGGCCAGGTCGGCGATCACGTCCATGGCCAGCGGCAGGTGCTCGTCCACCACCTTGGCGTAGAAGCAGGTGCACTCCTTGGCGGTGAAGGCGTTCAGCTGCCCGCCCACGGCGTCCATCTCCTCGGCGATCTGCCGGGCGGTGCGCTTCGCGGTGCCCTTGAACACCATGTGCTCCAGGAAGTGGCTGAGCCCCGCCTCCGCGGGCGTCTCGTACTGGGAACCCGTGCCCAGCCACAGGCCCACGGACACGGAACGGAAGTGGTCGATCTTTTCGCCGATGACGCGCAGGCC
>JAFUWR010000225.1 GCA_017471125.1 Clostridia bacterium
ACGCGCTGCTTCTGCCCGCCGGACAGCCGGTTGGGGAACTCGTCCCACTTGTCGATGAGGCCCACGCGGGTCAGGAGCGTCCGGGCCTTCTCCTCCGCGGCCTCCTGGGACACGCCCTTGACCTTCCGGGGGGAGATGGTGATGTTGTCCTTGACCTTGAGGTGGGGGAACAGGTTGAACTGCTGGAACACCATGCCCATCTGCTCGCGATGGACGCACAGCTCCTTCTTGTGCATGGTGGTGAGCTCCTGTCCCTGGAACATGACGGAGCCCGCCGTGGGCTTCTCCAGCAGGTTCACGGACCGAAGCAGCGTGGACTTGCCGCTGCCGGACGGGCCGATGAGCACCAGCACGTCGCTCTTGTGGACGTTCAGGCTGACGCCCTTTAAGACCTCCAGCTTGCCGAAGTCCTTGTAGAGCCCGCGCACCTGCATGACCAGCTCGGTCTTGGAGCCCGAATCGACCACGGGGATGTTGTCAGGCGACACTGTTTTCACTGCGACGCATCCTCCTTTCGACCAGGGCCAGCAGCTTGCTCATGGTGTAGGTCAGCACGAAGTAGATCAGCGCCGCCACGATCAGGGTCTCCAGGTAGCGATAGTTGACCGACGCCAGCTTGTTGGCCTGGTAGGTCAGCTCGTACACGCCCACGGCGTACAGCACCGAAGACTCCTTGATGATGGCGATGAACTCGTTGCCCATGGCGGGCAGGGTGACCTTGATGGCCTGGGGCAATATGATGTAGCGCATCTTCAAATAGCCGTTCATGCCCAGCGAGTCGGCGGCCTCCTCCTGGCCCTTCTCCACGGACTGGAGCCCGGCGCGGATGAGCTCGGCCATGTACGCGCCGGAGTTGATGACCAGCGCGATGACGCACAGCGTCATGCGGGGCAGCTTGAGCCCCAACTGCGGCAAGCCGTACACCACCATCAGCACCTGCACTAAGAGCGGCGTGCCGCGGATGAAGGCCACGTAGGCGTTCATCAGCCACCGCAGCGGCAAAAACGGCGTCTTTCTGAACACGGCCACCAGCAGGCCCAGCAGCGACCCCAGCAGCACCGTGAACAGCGCCAGCTCCATGGTCGTCCCCACGCCCTGCATGAACACGCCGAACTTGGTGGTCAGTATCTCCCATATCTTCGCAACGCTTATCATTGAAACATATCCCTTCTACGTGAAGAAGGGAATGTAAGGGGGTGCCTTACATTCCCTCGCTTCGTCACCGTTCGGTCATTCCTCGCTCAGCAGGGACGCGCTCTTGGCGACGGCGTCGTCCATCCAGGCGTCCCAGGTGCCGTCCGCGTGGACCCGGGCGATGTAGTCGTTCACGATCTCGAGCAGGGAGGTGTTGTCGCCCTTGGCCACGGCCACGCCGATGCCTGCGGAGCTGTCGTAGTCCACGGGCACCTCGCTGATCTTGAAGGTGTCGGGATAGACCACCATGTACTGCATGGCCACCAGGTCGGTGATGAGCCAGCCGTCGATGTTGCCCTGCATCAGCTCAAGCGCCAGCACGGAGGGCTTGTCCAGGAGCAGCGGCTCGGACTCTGCGAACTGGCTTTCGAGGATGCCCTGCTGGAGGGAACCCAGCTGCGCGCCGACCTTCTTGCCCACCAGGTCCGCGTCGGTCTTGTAGGTGTCGTAGTCCTCGGCCCGCACCAGCAATATCTGCTCGCCGGAGAAGTAGGGGTCGGAGAAGTCCACCACCTCGAGGCGCTCGGGCTTGATGGCCAGGCCGGAGATGACCATGTCCATCTCGCCCACGCTCAGGGCGGTCACCAGACCGGAGAACGCCTGGTCGTTGATCTGGATGTCCACGCCCAGCTCCTCGGCGATGCCGCGGGCCAGGTCCATGTCGAAGCCGGTGATCTCCTCCTCGCCGGTCTCGGGGTTGGTCCAGTAGAACTCGTAGGGCGGGAATTCGATGTTCGCGCCCACCACCAGCGTGCCGCGCTCCTGGATGTCGGAAAGGGTGTCCGCGGAAGCCATCGCCAGCGCGCTCACCACGAGCAGTACCGCCATCGCAAGGGATAAGATCTTCTTCATAACCTCGACCTCCAAAGTCATTGTCTTTGTGTGTATAATTATACACCTGTTCGGGGGCGCAGTCAATGAAAACTTTGTTATTATGGTATTGAATTAAAGCGGTCGAGGGAGTAGGGAGTAGGCAGTAGGGAGTAGGGGAGTGCCCCCTCTCAGGCGCTGCGCGCCAGCTCTCCCCCTCACGGGGGCGAGCCAAGGCTGCCGCGTACAAGCGTAGCCCCCTTGCCTCCCCTCCCAGGGGAGGTGGCGGCCAAAGGCCGACGGAGAGGTCGTTCCCCGTAGGGGCGCTGCCCTCAGCGCCCGAAAGAAAACCCCGGCGGGCGCGCCGCCGGGGTATCGGTGTGGTTAGATCAGATCGCCTTGGCGTTGGCCAGCAGGTACTGCTCGGCCTCGCCGTTCCAGAGGTTGTTGTGCTTCGCGCAGATCTCGGCCAGCTTGGCGAACAGCGGGTCGGTCTCGCCGGCCTTGGCGAAATCGTCGATGTTGGTCAGGGGCAGGTCGATGTTGGTGTACACCAGCTTCTTGCCGCCGGGGATCTTGGGCAGGTTGCAGGTGGTCTCGGCCACGGCGTTCAGGCCGCCCACGTGGGTGATCATGCCGGCGGGCTTGAGCTTGCCCTCGGCGATCATCTGGAGCGCCTCGCGCATGTCCTCGGTGCTGCCGCCGGAGGTGCCGACCAGGTGGTGCGCGGCGTAATGGACGTTGTAGAAATTGAAGTTGGCGGAGAGCTGGGTGTTGGTGGGGCCGGCGAAGAAGTTCAGGCAGCCGTCCTGGGCCAGGATCGCGTCGCCCTGCTCGATGACCATGGGCACCGGCGCGAACACCATGACGTCGTCGTAGCCCTTGCCGTCGGTGAGCGCCATCAGCTTCTCCACGGCGTTCTCGCGGGTGTTGCAGTAGACCAGCTTCACGCCGTTCTTGGCAGCCTCTTCCACGGTGTAGATGGAGGCGGCGCGGTCCAGGCGGGCCTGGTCGATGTCGGTGACGACCAGCAGGCCGGGCTTGCGGTCGCAGTGGATGGCGTAGTCGATGGCGCCCAGGCCCATGGGACCCGCGCCCGCCAGGATGGCCAGGTTGCCGCCCTCGACGATGCCCATGTCGTGCACGTACACGTTGGGCTTGGTGTGGTACATGGCGTGGAAGGTGCCGATGATGCAGCTCAGGGGCTCGGACAGGGAGCCGTAGAAGAACTCGTCCGCCTTGTAGTCCAGCACGCAGTCCTGCTCCATCAGCTCCGGCAGCAGGATGGCGTACTGGGTGTCGCCGCCGCAGAACTCGAAGGCGTAGCCGGGGGTCTGCATGGTGCCGCGATAGGAGATGTTGGGCTGGATGGTCAGCTTCTCGCCCTCCTTGAACTTGCCCTGCCACTTTGCGCCCACCTGCTGGATGACGCCGCAGAATTCGTGGCCGACGATGACCGGGTGCTCCGCGATGTCCGCGGGGACGCGCTTGTGGTTGCTGCCCTGGATGGCCGCCTTGTAGCTGGACATGCAGATGGAGTCCGAGATGACCTTGACCAGGATCTCGTCGTCCTTGATGGCGGGGAGCTCGAAGGTGTCCAGGCGCAGGTCGTTCTGACCGTGCATACGCACAGCTTTGTTCAACATATCGTTATCCTCCTTGTTTGTCGAGCGTTGCGCTGCATTATTCTCTATAATGATTATAGCACATCCGACAGACAATGCAATTCATTTTTCATTTATTATACGAATAGTGAGGGAAGATTTAACGTGAGGGAGTAGGGAGTAGGCAGTAGGGAGTAGGGGTGGCGTTGCTGTCCAAGCCTTCCCCTTCAGGGGAAGGTGGATTGCGCGAAGCGCAAGACGGATGAGGTCGTTCTACGTTCAACGACATAACAGAAACACCCGCGGTCGCGCTTACAAGCGCGACAGCGGCCGATGCTGTCAATGCCGTCCGCGTCCAGCGCCGCCGCCGGAGGAATGGCCGCCGCCGAAGGAGCGGGAGCCGCCGCCGGAGGACCGGAAGCCGCCGGAGGAGCGGGAGGACCCGGAGGATCGGGAGCCGCCGGAGGAGCGGAAGGAGCCGCCCATGCCGCGGGCGATGCCGTTGAGGATGCCCCGCGTGAGCCATTCGTTGTCGGTGGGGGTGGTCCTG
>JAFUWR010000226.1 GCA_017471125.1 Clostridia bacterium
GAACTCGCCCCGCCCCGGCAGGGGCGCGGGGTCCATCAATGCCAGCCGGTCCACGGGAAGCTGTCCCGCCAGGGCCAGGGCGCAGTCGCAGCCCATGCCCGCGGCCAGCACGCAGGACGCCGCCCCGTCCCGGCGCACCCGCTGGTACGCCCGCTGGAGCGCCTGATGCAGTCCCTCCGGCTTCGGGACGAAGCGCTCCGTGCGGAAGCCCAGCGCGTCAAGCTCCGTCGTCCAGTCCCGCAGGACCTCCCCGTCGTCGATCACCAGACAGCCCACGTCGGCCACGGCGCATCCCTCCCGTCAGCGAATCAGCGCCACCGGTCCATCCGCCCGAGGGTCTCCTCCCGCGCCACCACCAGCAGCGCGTCCGTCTCCGCGATGACGGTGTCCGGCTGGGGCATGGGGTCCACGTCGTCGCCGCGCTTGATGGCGATGATGTTCACCCCCATGCGGCTGCGCAGCGCCAGCTCCCCCAGCGACTTCCCCACCCATTCCCGCATGGGCCGCACCTCGGCCATGGAGTATTCCGGGGAGATCTCGAGATAGTCCACGATGTTGCCCGATACAAGGTTATGCGCCACGCGCCGCCCCATATCACGCTCCGGGAACAAAACCGTGTCCGCGCCCAGCTTTTCCAGCATGCGGCCGTGAAAGTCGTCGTGGGCCTTGGCGATGACGCGCTTGACGCCCAGCTCCTTGAGCATCAGCGTGATGGTGCCGCTGGCGCGGATGTCCGAGCCCATGGTGACGAAGGCCACGTCGAAGTCCGCCACGCCCAGCGCCTCCAGGGCCGCCCGGTCCATGGCGTCCATCTGCACCGCGTGGGTGATCTTGTCGCGCATGTCCTCCACCAGGTCCATGTCCATGTCCACGCCCAGCACCTCCTCGCCGGAGCGGCAGAGGGTCTCCGCGATGGCGCTGCCGAAGCGGCCCAGGCCGACGACGATGTATTGCTTGCTACTTGACTTACCCATTGTGTGACCTCCGTGAGTGTTGTAGACAAATTACAATTTAGGGATTAGGGAATAGGGATTAGGGATTAGGGATTAGAAATAGCGGCTACCGCGATTATGAGAAAACCTCGAACAGAAGCCAATCCATATGCCGTGACCCATCTAATCCCTATTCCCTAATCCCTATTCCCTCTCCTCGACATATCCCCGTTTATCCTATCATGACATGTTCCTCCGGGTAGTGTATCAGCTCCCGTGCCTTGTTCTGCTTCCTTGCGAGGAGCAGGGCGAGGGTGAGGGGGCCGACGCGCCCGGCGAACATGGTCAGTATGATGAGCACGCGGGAGAGGGCGCACAGCGACGCCGAGCCGATGGCGGAGATGCCCACGGTGCCCATGGCGGAGGCGCACTCATAGAGCAAATCGAGGAAATCGGCCCCCGGCTGCAACAGCGACAGGGCGCACACGTCCACGAACACGGTCATCACCGCGATGCCCACGATGGTCACCGTGCGCTGGATGACGCCGGAGTCGATGCGGCGCTCGAACACGTTGATGCGGCTCTCGCCCCGGGCGACCATGCGGACGGTCAGCGCGAGCACGGCCAGCGTGGTCACCTTGATGCCGCCGCCGGTGGAGGCCGGGGCCGCGCCGATCAGCATCATGAAGCAGCAGACGAGCTTCGTGCAGTCCCGCTGGGCCTGCTGGTCGTAGGTGTTGAAGCCCGCCGTGCGCAGGGTGACCGACTGGAACAGCGCGTTCAGCACCTTTTCGCCCACCGGCATGGGGCCGAGCGTCGCGGGGTTCGACCACTCCAGCGCCAGCACCATAAGAAAGCTCAACAGCATCAGCGTCCCGTAGCTCACCAGCACCAGCTTGGTGTGCAGCCGGAACCTGCGGAAGCTGCGGCGGGTGCGGATGTCGTTCAACACGCCGAAGCCCAGCCCGCCGACGACCACCAGGCCGACGGCGGTCAGCTCCATCAGTGCGTCGCCGGAGAACCCCGTCAGGCTGCGCCCGCCGCCGAACAGGTCGAAGCCCGCGTTGCAGAAGGCGGAGACGGCGTGAAAGACCGAGTAGAATATCCCCTTCCCCACGCCGTACATGGGGATCATCCGAAACGCGAACAGTATCGCGCCCGTCAGCTCCACGCAGAAGGTGCTGCCGACCACCCACTGCACCAGCCGCACCATGCCGCCCAGCACGTCCTCGTTGAGGGAGTCCCGCATGATCATGCGGTCGCGCAGGGACAGGCCCCGGCCCATCAGCCGCAGCGCCAGCGTGGCGAAGGTCATGAAGCCCAGCCCGCCCATCTGGATGAGCAGCAGCAGCACCACATGGCCGAAGGTCGAGTAGGCCGTGCCCGTGTCCCGGACCACCAGCCCGGTGACGCACACCGCCGACGTGGACGTGAACAGCGCGTCGAACCACGGGATGGCCTTCGGCCCCGCCGACGCCACCGGCAGCGACAAGAGCAGGCTGCCGATCAGGATCAGCGCCGCGAAGCTCGACGCGATCACCGGCAGCGGGTCGAAGCCGTTGCGCCGGTAGATCAGCTGTACCGTTCGATCAAAAACGCGCCGCAGGCGTCTTTCGCGCGCGGCGCGGGCTCTTTGGATCCGTTGCATCATTTGACCCCTTCGGTGTTCAAATCTCCTCGATCTCCACCATATCCATCAGCGCCTTATAGACGGTCTTGTCGACGATGCGGTAGCCCTCGGTCATGCAGCGGGCGGTGGCGCAGGCCATGCCCATGCGGAAGGTATCGCACAGGGGCTTCTCGGCCATGAACCCGGCGACGAGCCCGGCGACCATGGAATCCCCCGCGCCGACGGTGGACTTGACCTCGATGTTGAGCTTTTTGGCGTAGAGCGCCTCCTTGCCGCGCAATATCATCGCGCCCTCGGAGCCCAGCGACACGGCCACCACCTCCACGCCGCCGCGGATGAACCGCCGCGCGGCGTCGCGCACGGCCTCGAGGGAATCGAGGCTTTTGCCCGTCATGGTCTCAAGCTCGTAGCGGTTGGGCTTGATCATGAAGGGATGGGCCTCCAGGCCGTACTTGAGCCGGTCGCCGTCGGCGTCCAGCACGCAGCGGCAGCCCAGGCCCTCCACGGCGTTGATGAGCGTGCGGTAGTAGTCGTCGGGACACCCCGGCGGCAGCGACCCGGAAAGTATGAGGTAATCGCTGTTGTCCGCGTGGCGGGACACCAGCTCGGTCATCTGGTCCAGGCTCTCGGCGTCCACCTCCCGGCCCGACTCGTTCAGCTCCGTCACCACGCCCGCCGTTTTGTCGAACACCTTGATGTTCGTGCGGGCCTCGCCGTCGAACCATATGAAGTCGTAGGCCGTGGAGTTCACCATCAGCCGCTTTTCAAACAGGCTGCCGGAATCCCGGTACATGAAGCCCACGCACTCGGAATCCAGCCCCAGGGCCGACACCGTCAGCGCCACGTTGATGCCCTTGCCCGCCGCCACGTCGCTGGACGCCACCACGCGGTTCAGCCCGCCCGGGGTCAGCCCCTCCACGGTCAGCGTGCGGTCGATGGAGGGGTTCAGTGAAATGGATGTGATCATAATGCTATTCTCCCGTATCGGCATCGCGGGCGGCTTCCTCCGCCGCCTGCCGTTCCTCTTCCTCGCGGGCCACGGTCTCGATAAAGCCGCCGATGTGGTGGTTCAGCGTCGCGCTCACCACGACGCACAGCGCCAGCAGCACGCCCAACGCGATCAGGATGACCTTCTGCCCATCCGTCACCACATTCCCTCCCCGCGCATGATTTTGCTTACATTATATCACATTATTGTCAAATTTCAAGGGGCAATCTATGAAAGGGGGAGCGGAAATCGCCGATTTCCGCTCCCTACCGCTTAGTCCCTACTGCCTACTGCCTATTGCCTATTGCCTAATTCGTATAGTTTCGTGCCTGCACATACAGCCCCCGCGCCTCGGGCGACAGGCCGATCCCGCCGTCGGCGGCCTCGAGGGTGAAGCAGGACACCTCGTAGGCGTTGCGGGCCATGTACTCCCCGCTTTCCAGCAGCTTCTGGTATTCCCGGGACTGGAGCCTGCCGGTCAGCCGCACGTGGTCGCCCACGCCGAACCGCGCGGCGTACTGGGCGTTGCGGCCCCAGGCGATGCAGGGGATGTAGTCGCTCTTGCCGAAGGCCCGGTTCACCGCGATCATCATGTCGCAGATCTCCCGGCCGAACGGCGTGGAGCGGTAGATGGGCGGCTTGCACAGCGCCCCCGTCAGCGACACCCGGTTCAGCGTGTCGTTCTCGTGGGTCTCCGCGATGCCCTGGGCGAACAGCGTCACCATCAGCCGCCCCGCGCCGTCCACCACCTTGTTGTAGCTCCTGACCTGCCCGTTCACCAGCAGCAGCCGCTCCCGGTCCTCCGGCAGCAGCGCCATCAGCTTGCCCGGGATGGTGATCGGCAGCCGGTCGATCGCCCCCGACAGCCGCTTCACCGCCAGCGTGCCCGTGTAAAAGGGCTCGTTCATCACCTCATGGCTCAATTCCAGCTCGCCCTCGAGCTTTCCCGCCGCTATGATCCTGTTGTTTGGATTTTCCATCGTATCCCCTCCGGTCGTGATTTTGTCGTGTTATTTCGCGTAGGTCCCGCAGTCTATATATGCCGCGGCGGCGTCGAATATGCTAAAAGAACATATGTTCGATATAGGACATTATAGCACGTTTCACAGCAAAATGCAAGGGGCATTTTTTATCATCAGGGAACCTTTCATATATCGTCGGCGTCTAAGGGACATACATATCCCCATCACGGATCGGAGGAAAGAGTATGAAGCGATCATTTGCTATCCTGATGACCATCGCTCTGCTCCTCATGGGCTTCGCCCTTGCGGAGCAGCTGCCGGTGCAGCGCAGCGGGGCCCTGGCTGCCTACATAGACGGCGCGGGGCACCTGTACCTGCCGGGCAACGAGAAGGCGCTGAACACCGCCTCGGCGGACGCGCTTATCTCGGTGGACGCCTACCGGGTGCTGTTCACCTCGGACAAGGCGGACGGCACCAGCGACCTGTACATGCTCGACCTGGGCACCTTCGCGGAGACGCGCCTCGCCGCGGGCGTCTACACGGCCATCATGACCGACGAGGACACGCTGTATTACGTGCCCTCGGCCACCCGGACGCAGCTCTGGCGCATGGACATGAGCGACATGACGCCCAAGCTCGCCTACACCGCCAACGAGCCCATCGACCGGCTGTACGTGTCCGCCGAGGGCCTGGTGTTCGACCGGGTGGACGGCATGAGCGCCATGATCTACGACGCGCTGACCGACAGCTTCGAGAGCTACGCCGGCCGCCTGCCCGCCAGCGGCGTGCTGTCCGACGGCTACGAGCTGAGCCTGTCCGACGGCGAGCTGACCCTGCGGGACACCGGCAGCCTGGCCGAGGAATTCATCGACTCCGGCGTGCTGGCCTACGACACGATGGGCGGCAGCATCTACTACCTGGCCAGCACCGGCAGCGCCGTGCGGCTCAAGGGCTACGACCCCGTGGCCATGACCTGGCAGGTGGTGACGACGCTGGAGCCCTCCATGGAGTACCAGTTGGCCGCCACCGGCGGGAAGCTGTTCATGGTGGACAACGCCTACCAGATCTACACCGTCAACGTCAATAACGGCAGCCTCACCCCCTTTAAGAAGGTGGCCGACCCGTCCACCTACGGCCTGCCCGCGGGCTACACCGCCACGGGCGTGAAGCTGTTCGGCATGGACGGGCAGTTAAACGTCTACGCGACCCTCGAGGAGGCGTCCGCCACCCCGGATTTCAGCTTCATCGAGTTCACCTCCACCTCGGACAGCCTGTCCCCGGTCTACAAGCTGCTGGAGACCTACGCCATCGACGGCGAGGACCCGGCGTGGACCTATCTCAAGCCCGCCGTCCAGTACAGCCCGCTCGCCCGGGGCAGCCGCGGCGACGCCGTGCGCGCCATCCAGCAGCCGCTGTACGATTTGGACTACTATGACTACTACATCGACGGCATCTTCGGCCCCCGCACCGAGTACGCGGTGGAGCTGCTGCAGGCCGACCTGGGCCTGCGCGTCACCGGCGTCGCGGACTCCGACCTCCAGCGGCGGCTGCTGAGCGGCGACCTGCCCCAGTACGACGCCTACATGGCGCTGACCCGCGGCAACCGCGGCATGCGCGTGCAGATCATGCAGGAGAACCTGCGCGACCTGGGCTACCTGGCCGACGCCGCCGACGGCATCTTCGGCGCGAACACCCAGCGGGCGGTGCAGCTCTTCCAGTCCGAGAACGGCCTGACCGTGTCCGACGGCGCGACCCGGGAGACGTTGAAGAAGCTCTACTCCGGCGACGCCGAGCGCTGCTCCAGCTACATCGACCTGTATCGCGGCTACACCGGCTACCGCGTGCGCGAGCTGAACAACCGGCTCGAGGAGCTGTACTACCTCGAGGACAACCCCGGCAGCACCTACACCGCCGCCACCGCCGACGCCGTCCGCGCCTTCCAGCGCCGCGTGCGCATGACCGCCAACGGCAACGCCACCGTGGACGTGCTGCGCCGCCTGTTCCGCAAGTCCGCGCCCGAGGCCGCAGGCTACATCACCCTGCGCCGCGGCGACGAGAACAGCCGCGTGAAGGAGTTGCAGCGCCGCCTGCGCGACCTGGGCTACTACACCGGCTCCATCACCGGCTACTATGGCTCCACCACCGAAAAGGCCGTGAAGCTGTTCCAGCGCCGGGTGGACCTGACCGTCAACGGCGTGGCCAACGTGCGCACCCAGACCCTGCTGTTCCGCAAGGACGCGCCCGAGTACGTGGAGCCCACCGTCATCGGCGAGCCGGTCATCACCGTGGAACCCTATGAGTACCGGGACAAGGGCGTCTACTACATCTCCGACGACTACGACAGCAGCGGCTACGTGACCTTCACCTGGTACGCCGAGGGCGACGTGGCGTCCTACCGCGTGCGCATCAAGGATTCCGCCGGCCACACCCTGTTCGACGAGGAGACCCTGCTGAGCCGCACGGGCGTGTCCGTGTCCACGCTGGACTACGACGTGCTCTACACCATGACCGTCACCGCCTATCCCGAGGACGGCGACGCGGACCACATCACCGCCTCCACCCTCAAGTTCGCCCGGACCGAGCCCCGCACCGACCCGGTGTTCCCGCCGGTGGGCGAGGTCGGCATCCCCGAGATCAGCCTGAGCACCGTCACCCGCGTGCAGGGCGGCGTGATGTACGTGGAGCCCGGCATGGTCACCCTGCGCTGGCACGCCGACGGCGACGTGGACAGCTACTACGTCGAGATCCTGGACACCAACGGCGACACCATGATGAGCATGGACACCCGCGACGAGAAGGCCAACTTCGACTCCGATTCCATGGTCGTGGGCGAGCTGTACACGGTGTTCGTGTACGCCATCCCCGAGCACGGCACCCTCGAGGACGCCACCAGCGACGCCGAGCTGTTCGCGCTGGAGGACGCCTCCATCCCCGAGATCGACGAGGACGCCGAGGAGGAGGACGACGTGCTGGCCGAGCCCGGCGAGGCCGAGGACGTGACCGAGGAGGATGTCGAGGAGGAGCCCGAGGTCGTCGAGGAGCCCGAGCTCGAGCCCGAACCCGACCTCAAGCCGGTCGAGGAGCCCGTCGTGGAACCCGAACCTGAGCCGGAACCCGAACCTGTCGTGGAGCCGGAACCTGAACCCGAACCGGAACCCGAACCCGTGGAGGACGTCATCCCGCTGACCGAGCCCGAGGAACCGAAGCCCGTCGTCACCGCGCCCGCGCTGTCCTTCGAGACCCTGGCCGCCGTGGACAACGGCATCAGCTACGTGGCCGACGGCGTGGTGACCATGCACTGGCAGTCCGAGGGCGACGTGGCCGGGTACGAGGTCACCGTGTACAACGGCGGCGGCGTCCAGGTGGCCAACGCCACCACGGACAAGACCAATTTGAACGTCAAGTCCTCCAACCTGAACCCCGGCGAGGTGTACACGCTGGTGGTCACCGCCATCCCGAAGGACAACAGCGTCGACGCCGCCACCGCCCAGGCCCTGTTCGGGCTGTACGTGCCGGACGCCGCGCCCGCGCAGGAGCCGGAGCCGGAACCCGTCGTGGAGCCTGAACCTGAGCCTGTGCCTGAACCCGAACCGGAGCCCGTCGTGGAGCCCGAACCCGTGCCCGAACCCGAACCCGTCGTGGAACCCGAACCGGAGCCGGAACCCGAGGAGGACGTGGTCTACGTCCAGGGCGACAACGAGGCGGACTATCAGGAATACGACGACTATGACGATACCTCCGACGACTCGTATGAGGAAGAAACATATGAGGAATCCTACGAGGAGGAGCCCGTCGAGGACACCTACGAGGAAGAGCCCGTCGAGGAGGAGCCCGTCGAGGAGCCGTCCTATGACGAGCCCGCCGGCGATCCCAACGTCGAGAGGGCCCAGTCCAGGCTGGTGAGCTGGGGCTGGCTGGCGGAGGGCAGCTATTCCGCCGGCGTGGCGGACGGCGCCACTGCCGAGGCCGTGCGCAGCTTCCAGAGCTGGTACAACGAGAACTACGGCGGCAGCCTGTCCGCCTCGGGCAGCCTGGACGCCGACACGCTGGCCCTGCTGCTCAACGACAGCGGCGACGTGTATACAAGATAGCCAAACGGAAAAGAAAACGCCCGGCGCGCGCCGGGCGTTTTCTTTTCCGTTTGGCTATCTTGTATACACGTCGCCGCTGTCGTTGAGCAGCAGGGCCA
>JAFUWR010000227.1 GCA_017471125.1 Clostridia bacterium
AGGCGGCGTCCGAGCGGGGCGCGGAGGTGCGCTGGCTCGTCCGGGGCGACGCGGTGCCGCTGGGCGACACCGGCGCGGCGCTGCGGGTGCTGGCCCCGACCCGGCTGTTCACCGACAAGGACGACAACAACTCGCTGGTGCTGATGCTGGAGACCGCCCAGGGCCGCGCGCTGCTGACCGGCGACATGGAGCTGCCCGAGGAGGCGGCGCTGTTGGCCGAGGGCGACGACCTCAACTGCACGATACTCAAGGCCCCGAACCACGGCGACGACGACACCGTCTCCGAGGTGTTCGCCAACGCCTGCCGCGCCCAGGCCGCGCTGATCTCCACCGACAGCCAGGAGAAGCCCGGCACCCCCGACCCCGGCGTGGTGTCCCGGCTGATGGCGGCGGGTACGGCCTGCTACGTCACCCAGGACGCGGGCCTCGGCCTGCGGGCCACGCTGTCCGGCGGGCAGGCAACCGTGGAATACGTGAACATCGACGTGCCCGCCGCCGACGGCGTCGCCATCGAGAGCGTCGTCCCCGGCGCGGACACCGTCACGCTGTACAATTCCGGCGCGGCCCTCGACCTGACCGGCTGGTCGCTGTATTCCGACCGGGGCGACGAGCTTTACCTGTTCCCGGACGGCTATGTGCTGCCCGCGGGCGGGCGCGTCACCGTGGGCACCCGCTCCAGCGACGGCGGCTATGACCTGCTCTGGGACGACAAGAAGGTCGTCCACAAGTCCAAGACCGACGACATCGCCCTCTACGACGCCTACGGACGCGCCGTGGACGTGATGTCCAACGGGCTGTAACGGAGGCATCTATGACGGATAAAAAGAGAGCCCGGGCCCGAAGGCTCCGGGAACAGCGCCGGCGGCAGCAGCGGCGGCAACGGCTGATCTTCATCGGGGCGGTGGCCGTCATCGCCGTGGCGCTGATCGTGGCGGTGGTCATGATCCTGCGGCCCGCCAAAGACGAAGCGCCCGTGGCCGCGCCGACCCCCGAGGTCACCGCCGCGCCGGTGGTCGAGACGCCGGAGCCGACGCCCATCCCCACGGACACCCCCGTTCCGACCCCGGAGCCCACGCCCACCGTCGTCCCCGGCTCCCGGCCCGACGTGATCTCGTTCTACCAGCCCGAGGGCAAGAGCTACTCGCCCCGCGTCCGCATGGGCGACGAGTTCTCCGCCAAGTGGAAGAAGGGCGAGGACATCGGCAGCTTCGAGGTGGTGGCCTCCGACGAGGACCGGCTCGAAGGCGACTTCTTCGCGGACATGTTCGGGCAGCGCTGGAAGTCCTTCCCCGACGCGGATTCATGCAGGATCGGCTTCACCCTGCACTACGCCCTCGAGGACGGCAGCGAGATCCAGTACACCATGCTCTCCCCCAGCCACGTCGAACACACCGAGTACATCGAGTGCTGGCTCTACGACGACTACCACCGCGAGCCGCACCAGTCCTATTCCCACATCAAGACCATGAAGGACGATACCCTCATCACGTCCATCAAGCTCACCTGCGGGAAGAAGATCAAGGAGGTACAGGAGATCTGGCTCACCGCCTTCATCTGCGGCTCCCTGGACGAGTTCGACGCCGACCGGGATTATACCGGCCCCACGTCCTGCACGCTGCACATCACGCGGGCGTCGTAAAAAAACCATGCGCAGGGGCGTCGCTCCTGCGCATATTAAATGTTTCCCATTCAGCTCATCAGCAGATTATACAATTTCCCGCTATCCCCCGACATGACGATGCAGAAGGTATAGGCGGTGGGGTCGGTCTTGACGCCGTCCTTGGTCTTCATGAGGTAGTCGAAGGTCACCCGGCAGGTGAAGCAATCGTCGGAGAGCTGGTAGAACTCGCCCACGTTCTCGTTC
>JAFUWR010000228.1 GCA_017471125.1 Clostridia bacterium
CACCTGCACCGAAACGGCGGGCTCCCCGGCCAGACCCAGCTCCAGCACCATCGCCGACGCCAACTCCGTGGCCCGGGCGATGTCGGAGGACGCGCCCGCGGTCAGCGCCGCCTCGCCGTAGACCACCTGCTCCGCGGCGCGGCCCGCCAGGAGCACGCGGATCTGCCCCTCGATGGCCGTCCGCGTCAGCATCACGCGCTCCGCCGGGATGGTCAGGTTGTAGCCCGCCGCGCCGTGGCCCGCGGGCAGTATGCTCACCCGCGCCAGCCGGTTCTCCGGCAGCAGCAGGCGGCTGATCAGCGCGTGCCCCGCCTCGTGGATGGCGATGCTGGCCCGCTCCCTGACGTTGGCCAGGTTGGGCCGGTCCTCCCCCGCCACGGTCTTGCGGAAGGCCCGCTTCACGTCCTCCATGTGGATGACGCCCGCGTCCCGCCGCGCCGCCAGGATCGCCGCCTCGTTGAGCAGGTTCTCCAGCGACGCGCCGGAGAAGCCCACGGTCAGCGCCGCCACGCCCTCCCAGTCCACGCCGTCCTCCATCGGCTTGTCCCGGCCGTGGAGCTTGAGGATGCTCAAGCGCTCGTCCCTGCCGGGCAGGCCCACCTCGATCTGACGGTCGAAGCGGCCGGGGCGCAGCAGCGCCGGGTCCAGCATCTCCATGCGGTTGGTGGCGGCGATGACCACCACGCCGTCCCGGGTGTGGAAGCCCGACATCTCCGACAGCAGTGCGTTCAGGGTCTGGTCGCGCTCGTCGGAGGAGGCGTCGTCCCGCTTTTTGCCCATGGCGTCGATCTCGTCGATGAATATGACGCAGCGGCCCGCCTTTCGCGCCTTGCGGAACAGCTCCCGCACGCGGCTCGCGCCCACGCCCACGTACTTCTCCACGAAGTCCGACCCGGACAGCGCGAAGAACGGCACGCCCGCCTCCCCGGCCAGCGCCCGGGCCAGCAGCGTCTTGCCCGTGCCGGGCGGACCGTAGAGCAGCACGCCCCGGGGCATCCGCGCGCCGTAGCGGGCGTAGCGGTCGGGCTCCTTCAAATAGTCCCGCAGTTCTGTAAGGCTCGAGAGCGCCTGGTCGTTGGCGGCCACGTCCCGGAAGGTGCAGGCTTTGGCCTCCTTTTTATCTACCGCGCCGGACACGCCTTCCGCGCCCGCCCTCTGATACTGGGGCCGCAGGACCGCCGTGCCCGCGAAGCCCACCAGCGCCGCCGCCATCAGCGCCCGGGCCACCGTCGAACGCAGGCCCGCCCCGGCCTCCAGCGTCAATGACAGCAATAACCCACAGGCCGCCGCGGCCAGCGTCGCCGCCGCCAGCGCCCGATACCATCGTTTCATCCATATCACCCCATACATCGGTGTCACAGGCATTGTAACCGATGGGGCGCGAATTGTCCACGCACAATTTCTGGAAGCGGTGTCTAAACCAACCGCGATTGGGAAAGAATAGGCGTGACATGACTTCGATCAGGGGCGGTAATATGCGAAAATACATCAAATGGGCGATATTGGCAGTCGCCGCGGCGCTCTTGACGGCGCTCATCCTCGCGCTGGACGTGCCCCACTGGCAGCGGCTGGACGTGTCGAAGGTCCGCGCCGCCGCGGGCGCGACGGAGGTGTTTGACATGAACGGCGACCGGGCCGGCACGCTGACGGGCCGGGAGAACCGCCGCTGGGTATCCCTGGACCAGGTGCCCGCGGACGTGCAGGAGGCCTTCATCGCCGCCGAGGACCTGCGCTTCTACCGGCACCACGGCGTGGACTTCTACCGCGTGTTCGGGGCGTTGTGGCACGACCTCAAGACCATGAGCTTCGCCCAAGGCGCGTCCACCATCACCCAGCAGCTCATCAAGCTGACCCACCTGTCCAGCGCGAAGTCCCTGTCGCGCAAGGCCCAGGAGATCGCGCTGGCCCTGCAGCTCGAGAAGGTGATGGACAAGCGGGAGATCTTGGAGGCGTACCTCAATACCATCTATTTCGGCCACGGGGCCTACGGCATCGAGGCGGCGGCGGACGTGTACTTCGACAAGACCGCCTCCGAGCTGACCGTGGCCGAGGGCGCGCTGCTGGCGGGCATCATCAAGGCCCCCTCCACCTACGCGCCGCATCTGGACCCGGAGAAGTCCTTGAAGCGCCGGGACGGGATACTTTCGACGATGGCGGAGGCGGGCTTCATCACCGAGGACGAGGCGGTCACCGCCCGGGCCGAGGGCCTGAAGCTGGCGGAGAACGCCGAGGATAGCCGGCTCTACGCCTGGTACATGGACGCGGTGCTGACCGAGGCCGCGCAGGTCCTCGACCTGTCCAACGACGAGGTTCTGACCGGCGGCTACGCCATACTGACCGGGCTCGACCTGTCCATGCAGTCCGCGGCGGAGGCGCTGTTCACGTCGGAGGAGCGCTTTCCCGCCGCCGCATCGGACGGCACTCCGGTGCAGGCCAGCCTGATCGCGCTGGACAGCATGACCGGCGAGGTGCGGGCGGTGGTGGGCGGCAGGAGCTACGACGTGGCGCTGGGCCTCAACCACGCCACCCAGATCCGGCGGCAGCCCGGCAGCGCCTTCAAGCCCGTGTCCACCTACGCCGCCGCCATCGACGCCTACGGCTTCGTGCCGTCCTCCACCGTCGAGGACACGCCCCGCACCTTCGACGGCGGGTACGCGCCGCGCAACGCGGGCGGGGCCTCCTACGGCACGGTGACCCTGCGGGAGGCGCTGTCCCGGTCGCTGAACATCGCCACGGTGGACCTGGCCGACCTGATCGGCACCGACGCGCTGCGGCAGTACGCCCAGCGGTTCGGCATACCGCTGTCGGACCGGGACGTGAACCTGTCGCTGGCCCTCGGCGCGCTGACCGACGGCGTGTCGCCCGAGGTGCTGGGCGGGGCCTACTGCGCCCTGGCCAACGGCGGGCTGCGGGTGACGCCCCACTTCATAAGGGAGATACGCGACGCCGCGGGCCACGCGGTCTACCGGGCCGACGCCGCCCAGCCCCGGGCCGTGCAGGCGTCCACCGCCTATATGCTCACGGACATGCTCAAGACCGCCGCGAGGTCCGGCAGCGCCCGGGCGCTCAAGGCCAGCGGCGTGCCCGTGGCGGGCAAGACCGGCACCGTCAGCGACGAGGCCACCGGCGGCACCCGGGACATCTGGACCGTGGCCTACACGCCGGAATTGGCCACGGCGGTGTGGATGGGCTTCGACCAGCCGGACAAATCCCACATGCTCCCCTCCAGCGAGGGCGGCAGCGGCTACCCGGCGCGGCTGTGCGCGGCGTTTTTGAAGGCCGTGTCCGACGACCTGAGCGGCCGGGACTTCAAGAAGCCCAAGGCGGTCAAGGCGGCGCTGGTGGACAGGCTGGCCCTGGAGCAGGAGCACCTGGCGCTGCTGACCACCGGCGACACGCCCACCGAGTACACCGCCACCGAGCTGTTCCACGCGGACGACGTGCCCGACGCCTATTCGGACAACTGGTCCGCGCCGCGGATGGTGGCCGAGCTCAAGCTGCTGACCGGGCCGGGCGAGACGCCGGTGCTGTCCTTCACCCCGCGGGAGTCCAACGTGGAATACCAGCTCCTGCGCCGAAGCGGCGGCGAGACGAAAGAGATCGCCGTGCTGTCCGGGGAACCGGGGCAGGAGGTGCGCTTCACGGACACCGCCCATGACCTGAGCCAGCCCGCCGACTATGCGCTCATGCCGCGAAACGCCCTGCTGTTCGCCGCGGGCACGCTGGCCTCCGGCCCCCAGTCCCCGTCCGTCCACTACGCCCCCGGCGGCTGGCTCAATACGATCATGGGCGCGGGCATGGATGAAGCCACGCCCGCGCCCACGGAGATAGAGCTTTTCGGAGAAAGCTCATTGTTTGAATGATACGTTGCTGGATGCTTTGATAGATAAGAGCTCGTTTAAGAGTGGAGTGTGGAGTGTGGAGTTCAGGAGGAAATCCTGCGGATTTCATTTGATTCAAACTGCAAATCAGTGTAATACCACTGCTATGACCATTTTAATCAAACAAATCTCGAAGAGATTTGCACCGCAACTCCACACTCCACTCTCAACTCTCCACACTCATGCACGTCCCCATCCATCCACTTGAAGAGAAAAGGTCATACTAATTCAGGTTCCGGTTCCGGCTCGGGCAGGACCTCCACCGGCTCGAAGGTGAGCTTGTCGTCCTCGGCCAATGCCCGCACGCGGTCGCCCAGCTTGATGTGGCCGGTGAGGATCTCCTCGGACAGGGCGTCCTCCACCATGCGCTGTATGGCCCGCCGCAGGGGACGCGCGCCGTACTGGAGGTCGTAGCCCTCCTTGGAGATGAGGCCCAGCGCCGTCTCGTCCACGTCCAGGGCGATGCCCCGCTCGTCCAGGCGCTTGCACACCTGGCCAAGCAGCAGCCGCGCGATGGCGTCGATCTCGGCCTGCTCCAGGGCGTGGAACACGATGATCTCGTCCACGCGGTTCAGGAACTCCGGGCGGAAGATGTTGCGCACCTCGCCCATGATGTTCTCCTTCATGTTCTCGTAGGTCTTTTCCGCGTCCTCGCCGCCGCCGAAGCCCATCGTGCGCTGCTTGCGCAGGGTGTGCGCGCCGGCATTGGAGGTCATGACGATGACGGTGTTCTTGAAGTCCACCACGCGGCCCTGCCCGTCGGTGAGGCGGCCGTCCTCCAGGATCTGCAAGAGCACGTTGAACACGTCGGGATGGGCCTTCTCCACCTCGTCCAGGAGGATGACGGAATAGGGCTTCCGGCGGACCTTCTCGGTCAACTGGCCGCCCTCCTCGTGGCCCACGTAGCCGGGCGGGGAGCCGATCATGCGCGAGACCGAGTGCTTCTCCATGTACTCGGACATGTCGATGCGGATCATGCTGTTCTCGTCGCCGAACAGCGCCTCGGCCAGCGCCTTGCACAGCTCGGTCTTGCCCACGCCGGTGGGACCCAGGAAGATGAACGAGCCGATGGGACGGTTGGGGTCCTTGAGGCCTGCCCGGGCGCGGCGGATGGCGCGGGAGACGGACTTGACCGCCTCGTGCTGGCCCACCACGCGCTCGTGCAGCGTGCTCTCCAGGTTGATGAGGCGGCGGGACTCGTCCTCGGTGAGCTTCGCCACCGGGATGCCCGTCCAGGCGGCCACGATCTGGGCCACCTCCTCCTCGCCCACCACCTCGACCTTGCTGTTGCGGCTGTGCTCCCAGGCCGAACGGCGGGCGGTCATCTCGTTTTGCAGCTCCTTCTTGCGGTCGCGCAGGTGGGCGGCCTTCTCGAAGTCCTCGTGGGCCACGGCCTCCTCGGTCTCCTTGTTCAGGGCGTCCAGCTTCGCCTGCTGCTCCTTCATGTCCGGCGGCGCGGTGAACGCCTTGATGCGCACGCGGGACGCGGCCTCGTCGATCAGGTCGATGGCCTTGTCCGGCAGGGCGCGGTCGGGGATGTACCGGTCGGACAGGTACACCGCGGCCACGATGGCGTCCCGGGTGATGCTGACCCGGTGGTGCGCCTCGTAGCGGTCCCGCAGGCCCTCCAATATGGCGACGGACTCCTCCCGGGTCGGCTCGCCCACGTTCACCGGCTGGAAGCGGCGCTCCAGGGCGGCGTCCTTCTCGATGTGCTTGTGGTACTCGTTGAGGGTCGTCGCGCCGATGCACTGCATCTCGCCCCGGGCCAGCGCGGGCTTTAATATGTTCGCCGCGTCGATGGCGCCCTCGGACGCGCCCGCGCCGACGATGGTGTGCAGCTCGTCGATGAACAGCACGATGTTCCCGGCCTTCTTGATCTCGGCCATGGCGTTTTTGAAGCGCTCCTCGAACTCGCCGCGGTACTTGGCCCCGGCCAGCATGCTCGCAAGGTCCAGCGCCACCACGCGCTTGCCGCGCAATATCTCCGGGATGTTGCCCTCCACGATCAGCTGCGCCAGCCCCTCCACGATGGCGGACTTGCCCACTCCCGGCTCGCCGATGAGCACGGGGTTGTTCTTCCTGCGG
>JAFUWR010000229.1 GCA_017471125.1 Clostridia bacterium
GATGACGACGACGAGGACGACGAGGACGAAAAGCCCCGCCGCGGCCGCAAGTCCAGGTCCAAGGGCCGCAAGTCCCGCCGGGACGATGACGACGACGATTTCGACGACTTCGACGATTTCGACGACGATGACGATTATGACGACGATGACGATGACGACGACTACGATGACGACGAGGAGTCCGGCTTCGGCCACGCGCTGCTGGGCGTGCTGAAGGGCTTCCTGACCGCCGTCGTGGTGCTGCTGGTGATCGTGGTGGTGCTGAACCTGCTGGACGCCTTCCGGGTGGTGAACCTTGACAACGTGGCGTCCCGCATGCCCACCCGCGTGGTGGCCATCCTGCTGCCCAGCCAGAATTTCAAGCACAACGGCGACAGCGCCCAGCCCACCGCCACCGTGGATTCCTTCAACGCCGCGGGCAGCCAAGCCGCCGTGGAGGCCGCGCCCGCCGAGGCCGAGAGCCTGGACGACAGCGCCTTCGAGGACGGCTCCTTCGACGACGCCTCCTTTGACGACGGCGCGTTCGAGGACGCGGGCTTCGACGAGGCCGCGCCCGCCGAGGAAGCGCCCGCCCAGAATTCCGTCGGCTGACAGACTGATCTTCGATGGGGGATCGGGAATGGGGATCGGGGATGAATGCCCCGCCCGCGTCCCGGTCCCCCGTTTTTGATATGGTGTTTCGCGTAGGGGCGCTATTGCCTTCCCCTTTAGGGGAAGGTGGCAGCACCGAAGGTGCTGACGGATGAGGTCAGCGCCCGCACGTTAATGGAGGAACGAACATGAAATACATCGTGGCTTTGGATCAGGGCACGACCAGCTCCCGGGCGGTGGTGTTCGACGAGGCGGCGAACCTGATCGCCGCGCAGAACATCGAATTCGAGCAGCTCTACCCGAACCCGGGCTGGGTGGAGCATCGCCCGTCGGACATCCTGAACAGCCAGGTCGAGGCATTAAAGGCGGCGGTCCAGAAGTCGGGCGTGGACGTAAAAGACATCGCAGCCATCGGCATCACCAACCAGCGGGAGACGACGCTTTTATGGGACCGCAAAACGGGCGAGCCGCTGTGCAACGCCATCGTGTGGCAGTGCCGCCGCACCGCGCCGCTGGTGGAGCGCCTGAAGCGGGACGGGCTGGGCAACCTGCTTAGGGACCGCACGGGCCTGGTGCCGGACGCCTACTTCTCGGGCACGAAGCTCCAGTGGATGCTGGACGCCATTCCCGGCGCGCGGGCGCGGGCGGCCCGGGGCGAGCTGTGCTTCGGCACGGTGGACAGCTTCCTGGCGTGGCACCTGACGCCGGACCACATCCACGTCACCGACGCCACCAACGCCGCCCGCACCATGCTCTACAACATCTACGACCAGCGCTGGGACGAGGCGCTGCTTCGCGCCATGGACATCCCGCCGGAGGTGTTGCCGCGGGTGGTGGACTCCTCAGGCGTGGTCGGCATGCTGGACAAATCCATCCTCGGCCGGGAGATCCCCATCGCGGCGATGGCCGGCGACCAGCACGCGGCGCTGTTCGGCCAGGGCTGCTTCTCCCCCGGCATGTGCAAGAACACCTACGGCACCGGCTGCTTCGTGCTGATGAACACGGGCCGGACCCCGGTGAAGTCCATGCACGACCTCATCACCACCGTGGCCTGGCGCATCGACGGCAAGCCCCGCTACGCGCTGGAGGGCAGCGTGTTCGTGGGCGGCGCGGTGGTCCAGTGGCTGCGGGACGAGATGGGGCTGGTGCGCACCGCCGCCGAGACCGAGGCCGTGGCCTCCCAGGTCCCCGACAACGGCGGGGTGTACTTCGTGCCCGCCTTCACCGGCCTGGGCGCGCCCCATTGGGACATGTACAGCCGCGGCACCATCGTGGGCCTCACCCGCGGCACCGGCCGGGCGCACATCGTCCGCGCCGCGCTGGAAGCCATCGCCTACCAGTCCGCCGAGGTCATCGAGGCCATGGCCAGCGACGCCGGCACCCAGATCGAGGGCCTGCGGGTGGACGGCGGGGCCAGCGCCAACGACCTGCTGATGCAGTTCCAGTCCGACATCCTCGGCGTGCGCACCGTGCGGCCCCGGGTCATCGAGACCACCGCCAAGGGCGCCGCCATGATGGCCGGCCTCGCCGCCGGCGTGTGGAGCGTCGCCGACCTCAACGAGCTGGGCGGCGTCGACCGCGAGTTCGTCCCCGCCATGGATGCCCATCGCCGCGCCGACCTGCTCGCCCACTGGCGCCGGGCCGTGGAAAGGGCAAGGAAGTGGGCGGAAGAGAATTGACAGGACATTCCCCCGTAGGGGCGGCGTTGCGCCGCCCGCCGGGGAACCTCATCCGACCCGCTTCGCGGGCCACCTTCCCCACCGGGGGAAGGCAAGGGCTACGCCTATGCGCGGCAGCCTTGGCTCGCCCCCGTGAGGGGGAGAGCTGGCGCGAAGCGCCTGAGAGGGGGCAACCGGGCGGGCGCTGAGGGCAGCGCCCCTACGCCTTCGCGGCAGCGGCATTGGACTGGTGCCTGGTGCCTGATGACTGGTGCCTCCGTCCCCCTACTGCCTACTGCCTACTGCCTACTCCCTACTGCCTCAAAACCCCCGCCTCCGCACAGCGGAAGCGGGGGTTTTTATCCTCCCGGTCACTTCGCGAACTCGACCGCGCGGGTCTCGCGCACGACGTTGACCTTGATCTGTCCGGGGTATTCCATCTCGGCCTCGATGCGCTTGACGATCTCGCGGGCGAGGATGAGGGTCCCGGCGTCGTTGACGTCCTCGGGCTTGACGATCACGCGGATCTCGCGGCCCGACTGTATGGCGTAGCAAGACTCCACGCCGTCGAAGGAATTGGCGATGCCCTCGAGCTTTTCGAGGCGCTTGATGTAGTTCTCCAGCGACTCGCGCCGCGCGCCGGGGCGGGCGGCGGAGATGGCGTCGGCGGCCTGCACCAGCACAGCCTCGACGGTCTTGGGCTCCACGTCGCCGTGGTGGGCCATGATGGCGTTGACCACCTGGTCGTTCTCCCTGAACTTCTTGGCGAGGTCCGCGCCGATGGTGACGTGGGTGCCCTCGACCTCGTGGTCGATGGCCTTGCCGATGTCGTGCAAGAGACCCGCGCGCTTGGCCAGGGTCACGTCCGCGCCCAGCTCGGCGGCCATGACGCCGGCCAGGTGGCTGACCTCGATGGAATGGCGAAGCACGTTCTGGCCGTAGGAGGTGCGGTAGCGCATCCGGCCCAGGAGCTTCACGAGCTCGGGATGGATGCCGTGCAGGTTCGTCTCGAAAATGGCCTGCTCGCCGGCCTCGCGGATCTGGTTGTCCACCTCGCGGCGGGCCTTCTCCACCATCTCCTCGATGCGGGCGGGGTGGATGCGCCCATCCTGGATCAGCCGCTCCAGGGCGATCCGGGCGATCTCCCGGCGGACCGGGTCGAAGC
>JAFUWR010000230.1 GCA_017471125.1 Clostridia bacterium
GGCGGCGCTCATCGACGGCTACACCCGCGAGGCGGGCGTGCGCAGGCTCGAGCAGCTGATCGCGCAGCTCTGCCGCGCCGTGACGCTGAAGCTGGTCGAGGACCCGGACATCAAGTCCGTTTCATTGAAGCCCGACGACCTAAAGACCTACCTCGGCGCGCCGCGCTTCCTGCGGCAGCCCGCCGCCGGACGGGCGGAGGTCGGCATGGTCAACGGCCTGGCCTGGACCCAGGTGGGCGGCGAGGTCATGCCCGTGGAGGCGGTGACCTTCCCCGGCAAGGGGCGGCTCAAGCTCACCGGCAAGCTGGGCGAGGTGATGAAGGAGTCCGCGGAGCTGGCGGTCAGCGTGACCCGCGGCCTGCTCGGGCGCTACGGCATGCCCGAGGACTACTTCGACACCCACGACGTGCACATCCACGTGCCCGAGGGCGCGGTGCCCAAGGACGGTCCCTCCGCGGGCGTGGCGCTGACCTGCGCGCTGGTGTCGGCGGTGACGGGCCGCAAAGCCAGCGGCGAGTGGGCCATGACCGGCGAGATCACGCTGCACGGCAAGGTGCTGCCCATCGGCGGCGTCAAGGAAAAGCTGCTGGCAGCGCACCGCATGGGCATCGACCGCATCCTGCTGCCCCGGGAGAACGAGAAGGACCTGGAGAAGATCGAGCCGTCGATCCTCGAAAAGTTCGACATCCAACTGATGGACGCGGTGGGGGACGCCCTCGACCGCATCCTCATCCCCGACACGGAGGCGGCGGCGTAGCATGGTCATCAAGAAGGCAAAATTCGTACAGTCCCTGAGCGCCTTTCGGGAGTTCCCCGGCCAGGGGCTGCCCGAGATCGCCATGGTGGGCAAATCCAACGTGGGCAAGTCCTCGCTCATCAACAACCTGACACGCAATTCCAAGCTGGCCCGCACGTCGTCCGAACCGGGCAAGACCCGGCTGGTGAACCTGTTCCTCATCAACGAGAGCTTCTTCCTGGTGGACCTGCCGGGCTACGGCTTCGCCCGGGCCTCCAAGGAGGAGAAGGCCAAGTGGGCGGACATGATCGAGGGGTATCTGAAAAACTCTAAAAACCTCAAGCGCGTGTTCCAGTTGGTGGACATCCGCCATGCGCCCACCGAGGACGACAAGCTGATGGTGGACTATCTCAGGCACTACGACATACCGTTCACCGTCGTGGCCACCAAGGCGGACAAGCTGTCCAAGGCCCAGCGGGGCCGCAACATCCCGGTCATCTGTCGGGACCTGGCGATGCAGCCCTGGGAGATCATCATGCACTCGTCCAAGGAGGGCGTGGGGCGGGACATGCTGCTCGAGCACATCGAGCGGGAGCTTCAAGGCATAGAATAGTCAATGACGTTTTCAAACATACGAGGGGGAGTTTCTTTGGGAGTCAAGGTAGCGAAATTCGGCGGTTCCTCGCTGGCGGACGCGGAGCATTTCAGGAAGGTCCGGGACATCGTGCTGTCCGACCCGGAGATCTGCTATGTGGTGCCCAGCGCGCCGGGCAAGCGCTTCAAGGAGGACACCAAGGTGACGGACATGCTCTACCAGTGCCATCGGCTGGTGGAGCGCGACCAGAGCCACGAGGCGGTGTTCCAGAAGATCATCGAGCGTTACATGGGCATCTACGAGGCGCTGGGGCTGGATTTTGACTTCTACGGGCTGCTGCTCGAGACCGGCGATCAGATCCGCCGGCAGAAGAACCCCGACTTCGCGGCCAGCCGCGGCGAGTACCTGAACGGCATACTGCTGTCGCACTACCTGGGCTGGGATTTCATCGACGCCCAGTCCGTCATCAAGTTCGACCGGCAGGGCGTGTTCGCCTCCGAGTGGACCAACGAGATCATGGGCGAGGCGCTTTCAAACCACGAGCGCGCCATCGTGCCGGGCTTCTACGGCTCCTATCCAAATGGCGACGTACACACCTTCTCCCGGGGCGGCAGCGACATCACCGGCGCTATCGTGGCCCGGGCCGCCAAGGCGGACGTGTACGAGAACTGGACGGACGTTTCGGGCTTTTTGATGGCCGACCCGAATATCGTGGAGAACCCCAAGTGCATCCGCGAGCTGTCCTACCGGGAGCTGCGCGAGCTTTCCTACATGGGCGCGACGGTGCTGCACGAGGACGCCATCTTCCCGGTGCACAAGGCGGGCATCCCCACCAACATCCGCAACACCAACGACCCCGCCGACCCCGGCACGATGATCGTGCCCCAGGTGTCCAAGGACCGGAACTCCGGCCAGCGCATCACCGGCATCGCGGGCCACAAGAACTTCACCCTCATCACCATCGACAAGGCGATGATGAACTCGGAGTACGGCTTCGGGCGGCGCGTGTTGCAGGCGCTGGAGGACTTCGGCGTCAGCTTCGAGCACATGCCCACCGGCATCGACACCATGTCCGTCGTGGTCAGCGACAAGGAGCTGCTGACCCGCAAGGACCAGATCATACAGCGCATCGAGCAGCTCTGCCAGCCGGACACCATCAGCGTGTCCACCGGCATCGCGCTGATCGCCACCGTGGGCCACGGCATGGTCAGCCAGCCCGGTTCCGCCGCCACGCTGTTCAACGCGCTCTACGAGGCGGGTGTGAACGTGCGGATGATCGACCAGGGCTCCAGCGAGTTCAACATCATCGTTGGCGTCCACGTGGACGACTTCGAGACTGCCATGCGCGCGATCTACAAGGCGTTCGTCAAGGAATAAAACCACAACGAAAAAACCACCGGCTCGACCGGTGGTTTTTTCGTCATTCCTCGGCTTCCGGCTCTTCCGAGACCGGAAGGTCCAGCTTGACCGGGATGTTCTTCGCCAGCTCTGTAAGCTCCGCGATGGTGTCCTCGGCGGACTTGATCAGCGCCTGCTGGGCCTTCTCGGCGGCGATCATCTTCTCGTCGGATTCCCGCGCGGCCTGCACGTCCTCGGCGGTGATGGTCATCAGGTCGTCCTTGGACAGGTCGGCGGACTGTGCCAGCCGGTTGGCCTGCTGCACCAGCAGGCGCTCGAAGATGTTGCGCACGCCGCGGGCGTTGCCGAAGGAGATGGAGGAGGTGTTGGCGTCGGAGATGTACTGCCGCGCCGCCTCGCGCCCGTCGTCGCTGAACCGATACTGGCCCTTCTTCAGGTTCAGGTCGAGGATGGCCGTCATCTCGTCCAGGGTGTAGTCGTCGAAGTGCAGGTAGCGGTTGAAGCGGTACTCCAGGCCGGGGTTCGACTGTATGAACTTCTCCATCAGCCCGTCGTAGCCCGCCACGATGACCACCAGGTCCTCGCGATGGTCCTCCATGGCCTTCAAAAGCGTGTCGATGGCCTCCTGGCCGAAGTCGTTCTCGGACTTGCCGTTTAAGGCGTAGGCCTCGTCGATGAACAGCACGCCGCCCAGCGCTTTTTCGATGACGGCGCTGGTCTTGGTGGCCGTCTGGCCCACGTAGCCCGCCACCAGCCCGGACCGGTCCACCTCCACCAGATGCCCCTTGGACAGCACGCCCAGGCTGCGGTAGATGCGGGACATGATGCGGGCGATCATGGTCTTGCCTGTGCCCGGGTTGCCGGTGAATACCATGTGCAGCGACATGTCCACGGTCTTTAGGTCGTTCTGCTGCCGGAGCTTGTGGATGGTCACCATGTTGATGAGGTTGTTGACCTCTTTTTTGATGCTGTCAAGGCCGATCAGCTCGTTGAGCTCCGCCTTCAGGTCCTCTATGTCCTCCGGCGGCGGCAGCGCCTCGGCCTGATCCGCGGCCTGCTCGGCGGGCTGCGGCTGGGCTTTGGGCGCGGGCTTCTTCTCCTGGGGCTTGCCGTCCGCGGGCTTCTCCGGGGCCTTGGGCAGCTCGTCGCCCCACAGGTCGTCCCCGATCCGGCGCAGGTTGTTGTTGATGAGCGTGCTGATCACGTCCAATTGGGTGCGAATGATCTCGTCGCGGTTATCCATCATGTCACCTCTGCGTCATGGAAACGACCGATGAACCTCCATCCATCGGTCGCTTCCACGGAATTCATGCCTTACTTCTCGGCCTCCGCCGCTTCCTTCTCGGCCGCGGCGTTCTCCGCCTCGCGCCGCTTCAACACCGCGCTGTACAGCTCGATGTACTTCTTCGCCGACTGGTCCCAGCCATACTGGCCCTTCATGGCGCGGATGGCCAAACCGTTGAAGATGTCGCGCTGGTTGTGGAACATCCTGACGGCGTTCTCGATGACGTGCAGCATGTCGTGGGCGTTGTAGTAGAGGAAGGTGAAGCCGTTGCCGTCGCCGGTGTACTCGTTGTACGCCAGCACCGTGTCGCGCAGGCCGCCGGTCTCGCGGGTGACGGGCAGGGTGCCGTACCGCAGGGAGATGAGCTGGCTCAGGCCGCAGGGCTCAAACAGCGAGGGCATCAGGAACAGGTCCGCGCCGGCGTAGATCTTGTGGGACAGCACGGCGTTCATCTGGAAGTTGGCGGAAACCTGGTTCGGGTACTTCCACTGGGCCCAGCTGAACAGGTCCACGTAGCGGCTCTCGCCCATGCCCAGGATGACCAACTGCGCGCCGGTGTTCATGATCTCCGGCAGCACGCACTCCACCAGATCGAGGCCCTTCTGCCCGGACAGCCGGGTGATCATGGCGATCATGGGGATGTCGGCGTCCACGGTCAGGCCCAGCTCCCGCTGGAGGGCAAGCTTGTTCTCGACCTTCTTGTCGTAGGTCTCGGCGGTGTAGGTCTGGGCGATCAGGCCGTCGTGCTCCGGGTCGTACTCCACGGTGTCGATGCCGTTCAGAATGCCCGTCAGGTGATCCACCCGCGCCCGGAGCAGGCCGTCCAGCCGCTCGCCGTAGTAGGCGGTCTGTATCTCCTGGGAATAGGTGGGGGAGACGGTGGTCACCTCGTCGGCGAACACGATGCCGCCCTTCATGCAGGAGCACATGCCGAAGAACTCCAGCGCCTCGCTGGTGTAGGCCCAGGGGCCCAGGTACAGCAGGTCCTCCATCATGTCGATGGGGAACAGGCCCTGGTACTGGAGGTTGTGGATGGTGTAAATGGTGCGGACGTTCTTGTAGAGCTCCAGGTGCTTGTACTGGGCCTTGAGCAGGATCGGGATGAGGCCCGTCTGCCAGTCGTGGCAGTGGATCACGTCCGGGATGAAGTCGATCTTCGTCAGCGCCTCCAGCACGGCCCGGGAGAAGAACGCGAAGCGCTCGCCCTCGTCGCCGCCCATGCCGTAGATATAGTCGCGCCCGAAGTACTGCTCATTATCCACGAAGTAGAAGGTGATGCCGGAATAGACCAGCTTCATGATGCCCACGTACTGGCGGCGCCAGCCCAGGTTGATGTAGAAATAGAGCATGTGCTCCATCTGATCGCGCCAGCTCTGATCGATGGCCTTGTACAGGGGCAGTATGACGCGCACGTCCTCGCCGGTCTTTAAGATCTCCTTTGGCAAGGCGCCTACCACGTCCGCCAGACCGCCGGTCTTGACGAACGGTACGCATTCAGACGCGGCAAATAAAATTTTCATGGCTTCGACCTCCCATCTCTGGATGCTTGAATGATGAAAGAAGCGGGCGACCGCGGCCGCCCGCGCATGTGGTTACGATTTTTACAGGGTGATGTTCTTGCCGATGACGATCGGGTACTGGGCCTGGCCGATCAGCCTGCCGTGGCTGCGGATGGTGACGGCCTTGTCGAAGATGACGTTCTCCAGCTCCACATCGTCCTCGATGTAGCTGTCCTGCATGATGACGCAGTTCTTGACCTTCGCGCCCTTGCCCACGCGGACGCCGCGGGACAGCACGCAGTTCTCCACCTCGCCGTCGATGACGCAGCCGTCGGCGATGAGGGAGTTGGTGACCTTCGCGCCCGCGCGATAGATGGTGGGCACGGAGTCGCGGGTCTTGGTGAACACCGGGTTCGCGCCGAACAGCGCCTCGCGGACCTCGGGCTTCAGCAGATCGAGGCTGAAGTTGAAGTAGCCGCGGATGGTCTCGATGCGGCGATAGTAGCCCTTCTCCTCATAGCCCATGATCTTTAAGCTGTTGGCCTGGATGGCGGGCAGCAGCACGTCGGCGTAGAGGTCGTGGGAGCCGCGGGAGATGGCCTGGTCCACCAGGTAGATCAGCAGCGTGCGCTTGACCATCATGACGGACAGGAACAGGTTGCCGAAGGACGCCGCGTTGGGGTTCACCTCGAGGTTCGTCACCGCGCCCTCGCCGTTCACGTCTAAAAAGACGTGGTTGTTGTTGGAGGAGGTGGAGAACTCGGTGTTCACGGCGGTGGCCTTCTGGTACATCATGGTGATGTCCGCTCGGGACTTGATGTGCTGCTGGATCATCGCGTCGAACGTGGTGTTCATCGCGTAGTCGGAGTCGGTCAGGATCACGAAGTCCTGCTCGGACCGGCGCAGGTAGTCGAAGTTGGAGCGCAGCGCGTCCAGCAGCCCGTTGTACTCGCCGGAATTGTCCCGGGTCATGAACGGCGGCAGGAAGAACAGGCCGTTGTTGCGGGTGTGCAGGTCCCAGTCCTTGCCAGAACCCAGGTGGTCCATCAGGGACTGGTAGTTCTTCTGGGCGATGATGCCCACGTTGTGGATGCCGGAATTGACCATACTCGAGAGCGTGAAGTCAATGATGCGATAGCGACCGGCCACCGGGATCGCGGCGACCGCGCGCTGGCTGGTCAGCTCGCGCAGCGAAAGATCATCCTTTGAGGTGTAGATGATACCCATGACATCGTTCTTCATCTGCTTAAGCCTCCCCTCTGATGGCGTCCATGTCTACCTGGGCGCCCGCCTTCACCACGTAGCCCTCGGGCAGCACCGTGGCCTGGCCGATCAGGGCGATGTCGCCCTCGGCCTCGCCGACCTTCGCGTTCTTGCTGATGACGCAGTCCTCGGCGATGATGGTGCGGTCCACCACGGCGCCGGCCTGGATGTGGGTGCCGGGCATGACGACGCTGTTCTCGACCACCGCGCCCTCGTCCACGCGCACGCCCGCGAACAGCACGCTGTGCTTCACGGTGCCGTAGACCTCGCAGCCCTCGGTGAGCATGCTGTTCTCAACGACGGCGTTCTTGCCCAGGAACTGGGGCGGCATGACCGGCGTGCGGGAGTAGATCTTCCAGCGGGGATCGGTCAGGTCGAATTCGGGGACCTCCTCGAGCAGGTCCATGTTGGCCTCCCACAGGGACGCGATGGTGCCGACGTCCTTCCAGTAATCGGCGAACTCATAGGCCAGCATGCTCTTCTTGTCCTCGAGCAGCTTCGGGATGATGTTCTTGCCGAAGTCGTTCTTGGAGTTGGGATCGGCGTTGTCGTTCTCCAGGTACTCCTTTAAGACCTTCCAGGTGAAGATGTACACGCCCATGGAGGCCAGGTTGGATTTCGGGTGCTTCGGCTTCTCCTCGAACTCGATGATATTGTGGTCCGCGTCGGTGTTCATGATGCCGAAGGAGGGCGCGACCTCCCAGGGCACCGGGCGCACGGCGATGGTGATGTCCGCGCCGCGCTCGATGTGGGCCGACAGCATGCGATTATAGTCCATCTTGTAGATGTGGTCGCCGGACAGGATCAGCACGTACTCCGGGTCGAACTGCTGGATGAAGCCGATGTTCTGGTAGATGGCGTTGGCCGTGCCCTTGTACCACTCGCCGCTCTTGGCGGTCATGTAAGGCGGCAGCACATAGACGCCGCCGTAGCTCATGTCCAGATCCCAGGGCTGGCCGGAGCCGATATAGCTGTTCAGCTCCAGCGGCTGGTACTGGGTCAGCACGCCGACGGTGTCGATGTTGGAGTTGGTGCAGTTGGACAGCGGGAAGTCGATGATGCGATACTTTCCGCCGAAGGGGACGGCTGGCTTGGCCATGACCTTGGTCAGCAGGCCGAGGCGGCTGCCCTGACCACCGGCCAGCAGCATGGCGATACACTTTTTCTTTTTCAAGATCAATCCCTGCTTTCATTGTGCTGTTTGGCCGGGCGATAACGCCACTGTTACGCCCGTTACCAAATCATAATATTAGTATACAACAATTCTCTTCAAAAATCCAGCCCTAATTGCATGTTTTTGTCATTTATTTTGGGCACACAGCCGATAAGTTTCATTGACGACCATCAATTCCTCGTTGGCGGGGATGACGTGGGCCTCGATTTTGGACGTCGGCGCCGATATGAGGCGCTCGCCGGAGCCGTTTTCGTTGTTTTCCGCGTCGATGACCATGCCCATGTGCGCCATGCCCTCGAGCACCCGCCTGCGCAGCGGCGCGTAGTTCTCGCCGATGCCGCCGGTGAAGGCGATGGCGTCGAGGCCCTGAAGCTCCATATAATACGCGCCGATGTAGCGCAGGATGGCATTCACGTACACGTCCAGCGCCAGCTTCGCCCGTTCGCTGCCGGCCCTGATGGCCGCGTCGATGTCCCGCAGGTCGCCGCTGGTCCCGGAGATGCCCTTCAAGCCGCCGTTTTTGCCGAGGCCGTCGTAGATCTCCTCCATCGTCAGCCCCTGCTTGAGCAGGTACGGCACCAGGTACACGTCCACGTCCCCGGTGCGGCTGGCGTGGGGGATGCCCATTTGCAGCGAGAAGCCGAAGCTGTTGTCCACGCTTTTGCCGTCCAGTATGGCGCACAGGGAGCCGCTGCCGCCCAGGTGACAGGAGATGACCCGCCGCCTGCCCGCAAGCTTCTTCGCGATGTAGCCGTGGCTCGCGCCGTGATAGCCCATGCGCATGCAGCCGTACTTCTCGTACCATTCGTAGGGCACCGGGAAAACGCGGCGCTCTATGGGGATGGTGCGATGGAAGGCCGTCTCGAACACGCCCACCCGCGGCACGTCCGGCAGCAGCTTCTCGAACACGCCGATGGCTTCGAGGTATGGCCCGTTGTGGGCCGGGGCCACGGGGAAATAGGCCCGCATGCCGTCCTTCACGTCCTCGGTCAGGAAGTGGACGCCGTAGTGGTCCTTGGACAGCACCGTCTTGAAGCCCACCGCCTCGACGGTCGTGAGCGGCGCGACGGCTTCGGACAGATCGTCCAGGAAGCGCCGGATGCCCGCGGTGTAGTCCGGGATGTCCAGCCCCGTCAGCTTTACCTGCCGGGAGGCGGCGTTGAAGTGGTAGATGGCGTCCTTCGAGCCCACGCGCTCCACCTTGCCGTCGGCAAGCACTTTAAGCTCCGGCATCTCCCAGAGCTTGAATTTCAGCGACGTGCTGCCCGCGTTGCATATGAGTATCTTCATCTGTTTCACCTCTCACATTAATATACCTTATTTTGCCACATTTCGCAACTGTTATTTTGCCCGCGAACGCGCATAATAAGCGCGAGGTGATGGTATGAAGCGTTTCAGGCGGCTCTGGCCGCTGGTGTTTTTGACGATCCTGACGCTCGCGGGCTGCATGGACACGGCGGTGGACGGCGAGAACTGGACGCCCGCGGAGGACGTGCCAGAGGTGCCCAAGAAGCTCGAGAAGTCCGAGAGCGCGGGCATGCCGACGCTCAGCGTCTATGACACGTCGGAGGATGAGATCTCCGAGATGGACATCGAGACCTACGTGATGGGCGTCGTGGCGGGGGAGATGAAGAACGACTGGCCGCTGGAGGCGTTGAAGGCCCAGGCCATACTGGCGCGGACGTTCACGCTCAAGTTCTGCGAGAACAAGACCTCCAAGTACGACGGCGCGGACATCTCCACCGACGTGACCGAGGCCCAGGCCTACGCGGCCGGGGACGTGAACGACCGGGTGCGGCAGGCGGTCAACGAGACACGCGGCCAGGCGATGGCGTATCACGGCGAGTACCCCTACGCCTGGTTCCACGCCCACGCCGGCGGCACGACAGAGCTGCCGAGCGTGGGGCTGGACTACGAGAAGGACGACCCGGCTTACCTTGAGCCCGTGCGCTCCCGGGAATCCTCCAAGGCTCCCGACAGCGTCAAGCGCTGGACGGCGGAATTCACAAAGGCCCAGGTGGTCAGGGCCTGCGCCGACGCGGGCGTCAAGATCGAGGAACTTGAAAGCGTCGAGTTAGGGGAGAAGGGCGCGTCCGGCCGGGCCAAGACGCTGATCGTCAACGGCAAGCCGGTCTCCGCACCGTCCTTCCGCATCCAGATCGGCGCGAATAAGTTGAAGAGCACGCTCATCGACAGCGTCCGCGTGGAGGGCGACACGGTGTCCTTCACCGGCAGGGGCTTCGGCCACGGCGTCGGCCTGTCCCAGTGGGGCGCGTATGCGATGGCTGAGCGCGGCGACGACGCCGAGACGATCATACGGCACTACTTCAAGGACGTGGACATCGTCAAGCTGTGGTAACTCATGAATGTCACCCGACGGGTGGCATTTTTTACGTTGAAGGGTTATAATATTGTCAACAGGAAAGGGGGTGTCCCGATGCGCAGGGCGAAGCTGACGATCATCCTGATTCTGGCGCTGCTGCTCGCGGGCTGCAGGCCGCTGGTGACCGACGCGCCGAAGCCGGTCAGCGTCTACGCCACGTGCTATCCCATCTACGCGCTGACGGACGCCCTGATGGCGGACATCCCCGACGCGGCGCTGCACTGCCTGATACAGCCCCAGGACGGCTGTCTGCGCAGCTATCAGCTCTCGGACTGGGACCTGTACCTGCTGGCCTCCGCGGACGCGGTCATCTGCGGCGGGCGCGGGCTGGAAAGCTTCGAGACGGCGCTGTTTCAGTGGGGCGACGACGGTCCCGCCGTGTCCGCGGTGCTCTACAACCTCGAATTATATGAGGGCACGGGCGACCCGGACAAGGAGGATTCCCACCTGGACGGCATGAATCCGCACCTGTACATGTCCGTGGACGGCGCGAAGCAGATCGTCGAGGCCATCTCCACGTCGCTGATGGCGCTGGACCCGCGATACACCGACAAGTATCTCAAGAACGAGGAAGCGGCCCTGGCAAGGCTGACGGCGTTATCAGATGAAATGCAACCGCTGGTCACGAGAGGCCAAAAAGTCATATTGATGAACGAGGCGCTGATCTATCTGGCGCAGGACCTGGGCCTGGAGGTCGCGGACTGGATCGACCGGGAGAGCGGCGAGGCCATGTACGGCGAGCAGCTGACGAAGTGCTTGGAAAGGCTCGATGATACCGGCGCGAGGGTCGTGCTGATCGAGCGCCAGGCGCCCGCGTCGCTGGTCACGGCTTTAGAGGACGCGGGCTACGCCGTGGCGCGGCTCGACATACTGTCCACGGGCCGGGAGGACATGGGCTTCGACGGCTACATCGAGGCGCAAAAAAACAACGCCCTGGAGATCGCCCGGGCGTTCGAGGAGTTGGAAGGATGAAGCAGGTGACCATCTACACCGACGGCGCGTGCTCCGGCAATCCGGGGCCGGGCGGCTGGGGCGCGATATTGATGTACAAGGACAAGGCGCTGGAGCTGTCGGGCTACGAGGCCCACACCACCAACAACCGCATGGAGCTGCTCGCGCCGATACAAGCGCTGTCTAAGCTCAAGGAGCCCTGCGCGGTCAGCGTGTACTCCGACAGCGCCTATCTGGTCAACGCCTTTCGCAAGGGCTGGCTCACGAGCTGGCAGAAGCGGGATTGGCTCAAGAGCGACAAGAAGCCCGTGGAGAACCAGGATCTGTGGAAGGAATTGCTCAAGTACTGCGGCATCCACCAGATCCAGTGGTTCAAGGTCAAGGGCCACGCCGACAACCCGTACAACAACCGCTGCGACGCGCTGGCCACCGGAGAGATCAAGAAGCACTACATAAAGCTATGAGCCGTCCGTCCCGTCGTCCCGGATGTGCACGGCCTTGGCGGCCAGTCGGCGGCGGTCGTCGGACATGGCGGCGTAGTGGCGGCGCGTGGTGTTGACGTCCGAGTGGCCCAGCACGTCGGCCACCAGGTAGATGTCGCCGGTCTCATGGTACAGGTTCGTGCCGAAGGTGGAGCGCAGCTTGTGCGGGCTCAGGTGCTTCTTGAGCGGCGCGGCCTGGCTGGCGTACTTCTTGACCATGATCTGCACGGCCCGCACGGAGATGCGCTTGTTTTGGAGCGACAGGAACAGCGCGTCCTCGTGGCCGGGCAGCGCGGTCAGCTCCATGCGCAGCTTCATGTAGTCCTTCAACACCTGGGCGACCTCGTCCGGGAAGTACAGTATGGCCTGGCTGCCGCCCTTGCGGGTGACGATGAAGCCGTTGATGGAGAAGTCGATGTCGCCGATGTTGATGCCCACCAGCTCGCTGACGCGGATGCCTGTGCCCAAAAACAGCGTGAGGATGGCGAGATCGCGGGCGCGGATGTGCTCGTTGTATTTTTTTTGGCGCTCGGACAGCTTTTCGCCGCTCTCGACCAGGTCCAGCATCCGGGCCATCTCGTCGACCTCGAGGCGTATGATGGGCTTCTGGCGGCGCTTGGGCATGTCCACCAGCGCGGCGGGGTCGGCGTCGATGTAGCCGTTCTTATAGAGAAATTTGTAAAAACTGCGTAAAGATGACAATTTGCGCATCTTGCCCAAATCCGCATTGGAAATTTCTACGTCGTCCTTGACGTAGAGGCCCAAGTAGTCCATGTACATGTAGATATCCCGGGAGGTGACGCGGGCGAGGTCCGCGGGCTCCAGATCGACCACGGCCTTGTCCGCGAACTTCGGCAGCTCGTCCGATAAGAACCCAAAGAACAGCTTCAGGTCGCACACGTAGGCGTAGCGCGTCAGCGGCTGGGTGGTCGAGTCGATGGCCGTGATGAAATCGAAGCAGACGCCGGGGAGCTCGCGCAGGACGTCCCGGGTCAAGAGCTGCAATTCGCGCGCCCGCTTGGCGGCGTAGGTTTCCGACATAGAGGCCTCCTGATCGCTCAAATACTGGAAAAGGGGTCATATCTTTTCGCAAAAGCTGCCTTTTACGCAAAGATATGGAGAGCGCCCTACCGCGCGTTTTTCGGCGTGAACTGCTTGGGCTTGAAGCAATCGAACGGCTTGTCCTCGCCGCCCTCCTCCAAATCGCGCCTGAGCTGGTCGTACAGCTCCGTCCCGGTGCCGTCGTCGATGATCTCGTCGATCTCCACGGCGTTGTAATCCGCCCCGGTCTGCAGGCACTTCATGCAGTTGTCGCACAGCTTGTTGGGATCGAGATCGCAGACGCCGCATTCCCCGCAGTCGTCGCACAGCTTCGTCTCGTCCAGCACGCACATCTTTGCCACGTTATTTGCCTCCATATCACACCACATGTCCCCTGAGCTTGTTGATGGAGCGCTCCACGGCGTCCCGGCTGTTGCCCCAGGGCTTGTCCTCGTTGCGGTAGTCGAATTTGCGCGTGAACCACTCCAGCTCGTCGGCCACGCGCTTAAGATTTGTTGATTCTATGTTATTTAACACAGATATAAAGTTTTTGAGCGCCTGCCCGGACAGGTGCTCCGGGGCCATCCTGACGGCCTCCGTGTAGTGCTTGAGGCACATGCCCTTGGACTTTTCAAACAGTGCCGGGAAGTCGGCCTCGTTCTTATACATATACAGCACCGTGTAGACGTAGCGCTCCATGTTCTCGCGGACGCGCTGGCACATGACGCAGGCGTCCTCCATGGACCTGATCTCGTCCGCCACCTGTTGAAGCCCGCCGTCCTTCTTCCCGACGATGCGCTTGAACACCGGCCGGCCCTCGCCCGCGGCATCCTGGGCGCGCTTCATCAGCGCCTCGAGGCGCGCGACGGTATTCTTCATGTACGTGTGGGTCATCAGCGCCAGCCCCAGGCGGTTCCCCGCGTCGAACATCAGCTTGAAATGCCGCCCGCAGAAGCCCTTTTCGTTGACCTCGATGCGCTGGCTGGGCTCCATGACGGACTCGCCCAGGAAATATTCCACGCTCGCGGCCTCGATCTTATCGTTGATGAGACACAGCGGGCACTCGCAGTCCTGCCGGTAGGCCTCCCAGACCGGCGCGGTATCGATATGCAGCTTCACGGGCACGCCTCCTTTGGTCAGTTCCCCGCCTCCAGCATGTTCTCGGGCAGCGTGGAGGTCAGCGTCAGCACGGAGATCTGCGGGCCGTTGAACAGCCTGAACGGCATCAGCTTCACCGCGCCGTTGGTGCCCAGCCCGCCGGTGATGTACACCTGGGTCTCGTCCACGCTGGACAGGCCGTTGATCTTGGACTGCTCCGGGAACCAGCCGCCCCGCGGCAGCGTGCGGTCGGGCACGTACAGCGCGCCGACGAAGGGCAGCCGCCAGACGC
The DNA here is from genome assembly GCA_017471125.1 of Clostridia bacterium. Lineage (GTDB taxonomy): Bacteria > Bacillota > Clostridia > Christensenellales > Aristaeellaceae > UBA2862. The sequence continues at coordinate 14,159 of JAFUWR010000230.1, forward strand.
CGTTGCAGTAGTGCCCCGCCAGCACCAGCTCCGGGGTCACGATGTAGCGGTCGGTGCCGGCCTTGTGGGTCTCGGAGGTGTAGATGAAGTCTTCCGCCAGCGGCTCGTGTGCCAGCGAGATGTGCATGTCCGTGGGCTCCATGTCGCGCTCGGCATTGTAGAGCTTCTGCATCTGCTGGTAGCGGTAGTCGGTCTTGGGCAGCGAGTTGTAGTCGGCGTCCACGCCGGACATCACGCCGTCCTCCTCCTGCTCGGTCTGGTCCTTCCAGAACTCCACGGTGGACACGGTCTCCAGGTTCAGCATCGTAGCTGGGGACACCCACAGCCGGGCGTTCTTGATGGGCAGCATCATCGGCGCGTCCACGTAGTTGGCCCCGCGCTCGATGGCGCCCAATATCCAGTCGGCCAGCACGACCTGCGACAGCGTGCCGGTGATGCTCCGCGGGGTCTCCACGAAGGGGCCGGGATCGGAGTCGCCGCAGATGAAGTACACCCGCTCGGGCCGCTTCAAGCCCTCCAGGAACTCGTAGAACGGCTCGGGGTTGCCGCTGGCGCCCACCATGTCGCCCAGGCAGAAGATGGCGTCGTAGTTGGCGTTGTTGATGCTGCGCAGCAGGAGGCTCTGGGAGTCGCCGAAGCGCCGCCCGTTCATGTCCGACAGCACGACGATGCGGTAGTTCTCCAATTCCTCCGGCAGGCCGACGACGGTCACGGTCTGCTCGGCGACGGTCAGGTTGCTGTTGTTCAGCATGACGCCCACCGCCAGCAGCGCGATGATGCCCAGCAGGAACAGCGGCCAGAAGCGTATCTCCCGGCCGAACAGCTTCAACGGCTTGAAGAAGCTGTCGCTGCCGGTGGCGCTCATCACCTCAAACAGGGTGCGATAGCCCTTGCGGCCCTTGCCCTTCTTGCGCCTGGACTTGAACCGCGTCGCCTTGCCCTTGGCCTGCTTCTTCTTTTCCTCCCCCTTCCCCGCCTTCTTGTCGGGGGTCTTCTTCCTGGGGGCCTTCTTGCGCCGCGCGGGGACGTCGCCCTCGTCGCCGTAGAGGCTCGACTCGTCCCGGGCGTCCGACTTGGCGTCCGGGTCCGGGATGCTCACCGTCGGCCGCTTGTCGCGGGCTTTCTTATCGGTATCAGGCATGCTGCGTATACCTCGTTCATTTTCTCACATATCTATTATAGTTTGTTTTTTTATTTCTGGCAAGTCGCGGGGAATTATGTTATAATAAGAAAATAAGAAAAATATCGTACAACGGTTTGGAGGGAGCGACCTTGGCGAAATCAAAGACGGTCTATGTCTGCTCGGAGTGCGGCTACGAGACGCCGCGCTGGCTGGGCAAGTGCCCGGACTGTGGGAGCTGGAACACCCTCGTGGAGCAGGAGCCCGCCCCGACGCTGGGCAAAGCCGAAGAAAAGAAGCTGCGCCGCGCCCCGGGCGCGGATGCGGAGGCCGCGCGGGTGGACGAGATCCCCGACGAGGCCATGGAGCGCCGCAGCAGCGGCATCGGCGAGCTGGACCGGGTGCTGGGCGGCGGCGTGGTGGACGGCTCGCTGGTGCTGGTGGGCGGCGACCCCGGCATCGGCAAGTCCACGCTGCTGACCCAGCTCTGCGCCAACATGGCCCGGGACGGCCTGAAGGTGCTCTATGTGTCCGGCGAGGAATCCGCCCGGCAGATCAAGATGCGGGCCAAACGCCTGGGCTGCGACGACGCGGGGTTCTACGTGCTGTCCGAGAACGACATGAATACCGTCGAGAAGCGCATGCAGCAGCTCTCGCCCGCCATCATGGTGGTGGACTCCATACAGACCATGTACCGGCCCGACATGGCCAGCGCCCCGGGCAGCGTGTCCCAGGTGCGGGAGTGCGCCTCCCAGCTCATGCGGCTGGCGAAGCTCAGCGGCTGCGGCGTGTTCCTGGTGGGCCACGTGACCAAGGAGGGCTCCATCGCGGGACCGCGGATCTTGGAGCACATGGTGGACGCGGTGCTGTACTTCGAGGGCGACCGGCAGCACCAGTACAGGCTCCTGCGGGCGGTCAAGAACCGCTTCGGCTCCGTCAACGAGCTGGGCATGTTCGAGATGAGCGACCGGGGCATGCTGGAGGTGGAGAACGCCAGCGAGGCGCTGCTGTCCGAGCGCGCCCACGACGCCAGCGGCGCGGTGGTCATGTGCGCCATGGAGGGCTCCCGCCCCCTGCTGACCGACGTGCAGGCGCTGGTGGCGACGACGGTGTTCGGCAATCCCCGACGCATGGCCAGCGGCGTGGACCAGGGCCGCCTCGCGCTGCTGCTGGCGGTGCTGGAAAAGCGCGTGGGGCTGCGGCTCTACGACCAGGACGTGTACATCAACATCGCCGGCGGCATGTCGCTGACCGAGCCCGCCGCGGACCTGGCACTGTGCGCCGCGGTGGCCTCGTCCATGAAGAACCACGCCATCGGCGGCGACTGGGCGGTCATGGGCGAAGTCGGCCTCGCCGGTGAGGTGCGCGCCATCTCCCAGTGCGACCGCCGCATCTCCGAGTGCGCGCGCCTGGGCTTCACCAGCGTCATCGTCCCCAAGTATAACCTGCGCGGCCTGCGCGTGCCGGACAACATGCGCGTCATCGGCGTGGAGACCGTGTCCCAGACCCTCTACGAGCTGGGCCTGTTCCGCAAGGGCTGACCCATCCACACCCGTGCCCCGCTTCGGCGGGGCTTAATTTATACCGACTTTGGTTGGAATATGGTCTGTTTTAGTAAAATATTTATAATATTGTAATATTATAAATATTTTACTGTCGTCATAAGATATTATTTTTGCGTTTAGCGCGTTAATTGACGCTGTGTTTACATTGATGATATATAATAGCGGTATCGGTTCGGAGGAGGCGGCCTATGTTCGGATACATCATCACCAACGCCGAATCCCTGCCGAAGGAACGGCAGGAGCGCTTTCGGGGCTTCTACTGCGGGCTGTGCCGACGGCTGCGCCTGCGCTACGGCCTCGTCGGCAGTACGACGCTGAGCTTCGACATGACGTTCCTGGCGGTGCTGCTGAACGCGCTGTACGAGCCTGATGAGACGGAGGCTTGCGAGCGCTGCGTGCCGCATCCGTTCAAGGCGCACGACTACGTGGACACCGAGGTCATGGACTACGTGGCGGACATGAACGTGGCCCTGGCCTACCACAAGTGCCTGGACAACTGGCTGGACGACCGAAGCGTGCTCTCGCTGTCCGAGGCGAAGCTGTTGAAGTCCGCCTATCGCAAGGTGTCCGGGCTGTATCCCCAAAAGTGCGCGGCCATCGAGCGCTGGCTGGACGACATCCACGTGATGGAGCGTTCGGGGCTTCAGGCAATCGACCCGCCCGTGAACGCCACCGGCAGGCTGCTGGGCGAACTGTTCGTCTATAGGGACGACGTATGGGCCGACACTTTGCGCGAGGTCGGCGACGGCCTGGGCCGGTTCATCTACCTGATGGACGCCTGGGACGATCTGCCGGAGGACATGAAGCGAAAACGCTACAACCCCCTCAAGGGCTATGCGCGGCGGGCGGACTACGACGCCTTCTGCCAGTCCGCGCTGATGCTGTCTGTGGCGGACGCCACCCGGGCCTTCGAGCTGCTGCCCATCGTCCGGGACGCGGACATACTGCGCAATATATTGTATTCGGGCGTGTGGAGCAAATACGCCCTGATCCGGAACAAGCGAGAATCCGGCAAGAAGGAGAAAGAGCATGCAGGATCCTTATAGCGTATTGGGCGTCTCGCCCTCCGCGTCGGAGGACGAGATCAAAAAGGCCTATCGCGCGCTGGCGAAGAAATACCACCCCGACGTGAACAACGGTTCGGCCGAGGCGGAGCGCCGGATGAAGGAGGTCAACGAGGCCTATTCCGCGGTGATGAAGCTGCGGCGCGAGGGCGGCACCACCTTCAACGACGCCGGCTCCGGCCCGTCCTCCGGCGCTTACGGCGGCGGCTATAATACAGGGTTTGGCGGCGGCTACGGCGGCTTCGGCGGCGGCAGCACCTACAACCAGCAGGGCGACCCCTACGCCGACAACCCGCACATGCAGGCGGCGCGGAACTACATCCGCTCGGGCCACTTTGCGGAGGCCCTGAACCTGCTGGAAGGCATGCGGGAGCGCGGCGCGGAGTGGTACTACCTGTGCGGCGAGGCCAACCTGGGCATGGGCAACCGCATCGCGGCGCTGAACTACGCGCGGCAGGCGGTCAGCATGAACCCCACCAGCTTCGAATACCGGGCGCTGCTGAACCGCGTGGAGGGCAACACCCACTTCTACCAGACCGGCGGCGACGCGGGCGGGTTCTCCATGCCGACGGCCATGTGCTCCAATCCCCTGCTGACCTGCTGCGCGGCGAACCTGCTGTGCAACTGCTGCTGCGGCGGCCGGTATATATTCTGCTGATACAGGAGGCATTTGCGATGTCATTTTTCGATAAGATCCGCGCGGCGTTCGCCCGGCTGATGGAGGGCCGCCACGGCGCGGACGAGCTGTCGATGGCGCTGCTGATCGCGGGCCTGGTGCTGTCCATCCTCGGGAGCTTCACCCGGTTCGGGCTGCTGTCTCTGTTGAGCCTCGCGCTCTACGTCTACGCGCTCTTCCGCATGTTCTCCCGGAACCACGAGAAGCGCTACGCCGAGAACCAGAAGTACGTCGCCTTCACCCACGGGAGCCTGCGGCAGTTCTTCGTGCGCCTGAAAAACTCCCGGAAGTACAAGTACTTCAAATGCCCCGAGTGCCACGCGCTGCTGCGCCTGCCCCGCAAGGTCGGCGAGGTCACCGTCACCTGCGGCAAGTGCCGCCACGCCTTCAAGCAAAAGGCGTGAGCGCATACAAAAAACGGCATCCTGTCGAAGGGATGCTGTTTTCTTATACTCAATGGCTTTTCCAAAGTGTTTTTTCGGAGAAAGGTGAACCCTTTGCGGGCATGTCGCGCGTCTAATGGTTGATTGATCGATCAATGAGGATGAGGACGATGGACAGAGAGGAATTTTCCCGCCGCGTCAACGGGATGATGGACCGGCTCTACCGCATCAGTTACAGCCAACTGCGGGAGCCACAGGATCGCATGGACGCGGTGCAGGACGCGCTGTTGAAGGCGTGGTCGAACCGGCACAGGCTGAAAAACCCGGAATACTTCGAGACGTGGCTGATACGGATACTGTTAAACAGCTGTCACGACCAGCAGCGCCGGTCAAAGCGCGTCGCGCCGCTGGAGGAGATGCCCGAGGTTGCGGAGGCCAGCTTCGACGGGAACCCGGAGGTTCGGGACGCCATCCTGCGGCTGAATGAAAAGCAGCGCACCACCATCGTACTTTTCTACATGGAGGATTATTCCGTGGATGAGATCGCGCGCATCCTCAAGATCCCGCGGGAGACCGTGCGCACCCGCCTACGCCGGGGGCGCGACGCCCTGCGCGCGCTGCTCGAACCTGATGGAAAGGAGGGCTGAACGTGGATAAGAACGAGATCAAGCATGCCTTCGGCGCGACGCCCCAGTCCTTTCGCGATCAGGTGAACCATACGATCGATGCACTGGAGGACAAACCGATGAAGAAGCGCTATAAGCTTACCACCCTGCTGGCGGCGGCACTGGCAGTCGCGCTGGCGGGCACTGCCGCCGTGGCCGCCTTCAATAGCCAGATCCGGCAGATGTATCAAAACACCGAAAACGGCCTCGCCAACGATGCTGTGCTGCCCGGGATACAGACCCTTCACGAAACCTACGAAGGAAAGGCCGTGCGCTGCAC
>JAFUWR010000231.1 GCA_017471125.1 Clostridia bacterium
CCACTCCCATCGGACCATCGCGCCATCGGCGCGGTGGTCCTTTTTTGTCATATCCCCCTTGACGAGCGTATATACTTTGGTATATACTTATAGTGCAGGAGGTGAGTGTCATGGAGGTAGCGAAGGTATTTGCCAACGGCGGCAGCCAGGCGGTGCGGCTCCCAAAGACCTGCCGCTTCGATCAGGACGAGGTGCTGGTGAACCGCATCGGCAGCGTGGTCATATTGATGCCGAAGGACGACCCCTGGGCGGCGATGCTCCAGGGGCTGGACATGTTCACCGACGACTTCCTGGCGGACGGCGTGGACGACCTGCCGGTACAGGAGAGGGCGTCGCTATGAGGTACATGCTGGACACGAACATCATCGCCTACGTCAAGAACCACCGCCCCGAGAGCGTGCTGTGCCGCTTCAGGGAGCACCGGCCGGAGGACATGTGCGTCAGCTCGATCACGGTGGCCGAGCTGGAGTTCGGCGTCTACAACAGCTCGAAGCCGGCGCAGAACCGCCTCGGGCTGATGACGCTGCTCTCCCGCATCGAGGTCGTCCCCTTCGACGCGGACGCCGCTCGGGAGTACGGCAGCATCCGCGCCGACCTGACCAAAAAGGGCACGCTGATCGGGGCCAACGACCTGCTGATCGCCGCCCACGCCCGGGCGCTGGGACTGACGCTGGTGACGAACAACGCGCGGGAATTCGACCGCGTCGAGGGACTCAGGATCGAAAACTGGGTGTGACGCCGATCTCCGGCGCACGCGACAGGAAAGGACAATGCTATGGATAACGACAACGTTCAAAGGCTGATCGACGCCGTGCGCGGCGCGGACGCGATCATGCTCGGCGCGGGCGCGGGCCTGTCCACCGCGGCGGGCTACATTTACACCGGCGAGCGCTTCGACCGCTATTTCGGCGACTTCGCGGCCAAATACGGCTTTGACGACATGTACTCCGGCGGCTTCTACCCCTACGACGCGCCCGAGACGTTCTGGGCCTTCTGGAGCCGCCACATATGGATCAACCGCTACGCCGACGCGCCGAAGCCGGTGTACGACGACCTGTACGCCGCCGTGAAGGACAAGGACTACTTCGTGCTGACCACCAACGTGGACCACTGCTTCCAGAAGGCGGGCTTTGACAAGCAGCGCCTGTTCTACACCCAGGGCGACTACGGCCTGCTCCAGTGCAGCAAGCCCTGCTCCCAGCAGACCTGGGACAACGAGGCGATCGTACGGGAGATGGTGCTCGCCCAGGGCTTTACCATCGGCGCGCGCAACGAACTCATCCCGCCCGAGGGCAGGGCCCCCGCCATGGCCGTGCCCGCCGCGCTGCTGCCCAAGTGCCCCAACTGCGGCCGCCCCATGACCACCAACCTCCGCAGCGACGACCGCTTCGTGGAGGACCCCGGCTGGCACGCCGCCGCCCGGCGCTACAACGCCTTCGCCGCCGAGCACGTCAAGGGGCGGGTGCTGTACCTCGAGATCGGCGTGGGCTGGAACACCCCCGGCATCATCAAGTTCAACTTCTGGCGCGCCGTCAACGACAACCCCGACGCCACCTACGCCTGCCTCAACATGCGCGACGTGCGCACCGCCGCCGAGATCGTCGACCGCAGCATACTCGTCGCCGGCGACTCCGCCGCGATCATCGCGCGGATGGCGGGGAGATAGATTTATCAGCAGATCCATTGACAAATACGTCGCTGTTGTGGTATGCTTGTGCCAGTGGAAGGAGATGATCCCATGACATCCGTGGTCAGCGCCATACGCAACACCGTCCCCATCACCCAGTTCAACCGCGGGCTGGCAGGGCAGATCTTCGAGGACGTCAAGGCCCACGGCCCGAAGGTCGTGATGAAAAACAACGCCGCGGAGTGCGTGCTGCTCTCCCCGGAGGAATATGTGCGCCTGATGGACGAGCTGAACGACGCCCGCCTCGCGGCCCTCGCTGCCGAGCGGCTGGCGAACCTCGACCCCGCAACGCTCGCCCCCGCGGAAAAGGTATGGGAGCGGCTGGGCATCACCCAAGCGGACCTCGACGCGGTGGGCGAGGTGGAGTTTGAATGAGCTGGGCGGTGCAGTTCCTGCCGGAAGCGGAAAGGGACATGAACGGCCTGTCCCGACCCCAGCAGGCGATGGTCCGGAAGGCCATCGAAAAGGTGCGCGAAAATCCCCTCCCCCAGAGCGAGGGCGGCTATGGCAAGCCCCTGGGCCACAAGCGCGGCTTCGACCTGACGAATCTCATGAAGATCAAGCTGCGCGGCGCGGGCCTTCGGGTCGTCTATAAGCTGATCCGAACAGAGACTCAGATGCTGGTGATCGTCGTCGGCGTTCGCGAGGACGAGGAGGTCTACGCGCTGGCCCACGCCCGCAGGACGAAGAATCATCTGTAAACAGCAAACAGCCCCCTGCCCCGCATTCGCGGGGCAGGGGGCTTGCGCATGGGGATGATCTTACAGGATGTCCACCCAAGCGTCCACGGTGTCCTTGGTGAAGCTGTTCAGCTTGTTCAGGAACAGGATGGAGCCGCCGTCGTCAGACTCGGTCACTTCGAGGGTGCCCAGGTCGCCGACTTCGATGGTCTCGCCGACAGCGCCGGTGAAGTCGCCCTTCACCATCGCGACCGCCGCGTAAGAGGAAGCGTAGCCCAGCTCGATGGGGTTCCACAGGAAGGTCTCGTCGGCGATACCGGCGTCGATGAACTCCTTCATGTCGGAAGCCAGGGTCAGACCGGTGACCTTCACGTCACGACCGGCGTCCTGGATGCACTTGGAGACGGCGGGAGCGCCCACGGTGGTGGGAACGATGACGCCCTTCAGGTCGGGATACTTCTCCAGCAGAGCCTGCATCTCGTTGAAGGACTTGGTGTACTCGTCGTCGCCGTACACGGTGCCGACGTACTCGATGTTGGCGTACTTCTCGTCGCCGGAGTTCAGGGCCTCCTCGATGAAGGAGATCCACAGGTTCTGGTTGGGCGCGGTGGCCATGGCGGACAGGATGGCGATCTGGCCTTCGCCGCCGATGCTGTTCACGATGGAATCCAGCTGGGTCACGCCGATCACCTGCGCGGAAGCGGGCTCAACGTCCAGGTCGCGGCCCTCGGCGTCGACCTTGGCATCCCAGGAGATGACCTTGATGCCGGCCTCGCGGGCCTCGTTGCAGACGTCCACCAGCGCGGCGGGGTCGTTCGCGGACACGCACAGCGCGTCCACGCCCTGGGCGATGTAGTTCTCGATGATGCGGATCTGACCGTCGGAGGAGCCGTCGTCGGGACCGTCATGCATGAACTCGAAGCCGAGCTCCTCGGCAGCCTGCTCGAAGCCGGTGACACCAGCCTGGAAGTAGGGGTTGCCGGACTGCTTGTACACCACGCCGATGGTGATGCCTTCGCCGGCCTTCTCGGCCAACGCCGCGACGCTGAGGACCAGCATCAGGGTCAGAACCAGAGCCAAAACTTTCTTCATGGGGTTGTACCTCCTTGTTTATTTACTCCGGCTATGCCGGGAGTAATACAGATGGTCACGCGGCCTTCGCTGCGTTGAGTCTCGCCGTCTCCGCGCGGCGCTTGGCGACCTTGCGCCGATTCTGGACATCCTCGACGATATTGGGCACGAGGACGGACAGTATGAGGATGACGCCGACGGACAGGTTGACGGCGGAATCCGGGAACCCGAACAGGGTGCCGAGGCCGAACTTGACGACGCCGAAGATGACCAGCGATATGGTCGCGCCCACGACGGAGCCCTTGCCGCCGTCGGTGGAGAAGCCGCCCAGCACGGCCGCGGCGATGGCATACATGTGGTACCCGTCCATGATGTCCGCCTTGACGGAGGAGGACGAGTTGCCCACGAAGAATATGCCGGTGACCGCGCTCATGAAGCCGGCGATGACGAAGCACCAGAACTTGATCTTGTCCACGCGCACGCCGGAGTAGTAGGTGGCGGCGGCGTTGGTGCCGATGGCGAAGATCTTGCGGCCGTTGCCGGTGCGGTGCAGCCAGAAGTAGAACACCACGGCCAGCACCAGGTAGATCGGGATGGAGATGGGGATCTGGAGGTCCCCGATCTTGAGAAGCTGATTCAGGTTGGACAGCGACTTGAAGGTCGGGTCCTTGAACGTCAGCGTGTCGCCGCCGATGAGCAGGTAGGAAAACCCGCGGAAGAAGAGCTGCGTCGCCAGGGTGATGATCATCGGGAACAGCTCCTTGAACCGCGTGACCAACAGGCCGTTCAGCGCGCCGCAGAGCGCGCCCACCAGCAAGCAGGCCAGCAGGGCGATCACCAGCGCGGCGGGGCTGCCGTTCTCGGTCTGGCCCGCGATGCCGTTGTAGACCACGCCCAGCGTGACCACGGACAGGGTGCCGATGGCGCCCACGGAGATGTCGATGTCGCCCATGGCGAGGATCAGCATCATGCCCAGCGTCATGAAGCTGTACAGGAAGTAGGGGCGCATGGAGCGCACCACGTTGGCGAAGTAGAAGATCGGCTTCTTCTGCGCGCCGGAGGCGATGCGGGAGGCGTCGGTGATCTTGAACACCACGCACATGGCCACCAGCAGGACGATCAGGAAGAATTCCCAGCTTTTCAGAAATTGCTTGACTTTCTGCATCAGATGTTCCTCCTTGCCAGGTCCTGCTTCTCCGCGATGCGCTGCAGAACGACGTTCAGCAGTATGGCCACCAGCAGCAGGATGCCCTTGATGAACTCGGTGATCATGGAGTTGCCGATGCCCATCTGGGGGATGGCGGAATCGATGAAGGCGATCATCAGCGCGCCGATGACCACGCCCGTGATCTTGCCGTAGCCGCCGGTGACGGCCACGCCGCCCAGCACGCAGGCCGCGATGGTGAACATCTCGTCGCCCAGGGCGGAGCCCTTCTCGATGGCGGCGTAGAAGGCCAGCCACATGATGCCCGCCAGGCCCGCGGTGGCGCCGCAGATGGTGTGGGCCAGCACGCGGATGCGGTTGATGGGCACGCCGCGCATCTGCGCCGCCTCGGCGTTGGAGCCGACGGCGTACAGGTTGCGGCCCGTGCGGGTGTACTTGAGGAACACGCCGGTGATGACCACCACCAGCACCGCCAGCCACACCAGGAACGGGAGCCCCAGGAAAGAGTGGTTGATGAGGCTGTCCTTGAAGCCCTGGGTGAGCTGGGTGGGGTTGACCTTGTTCATGCCCAGCAGCCAATCCATGGGGATGAACGCGCGCACGATGTAGCTGGTGGACAGCGTGACGATCAGCGATATCACGCGCCCATAGCTCATCAGCACGCCGTTGACCGCGCCGATGGCCGCGCCGATCAGTATGCCCAGCAGGAACATCAAAAACGTGTTCTGTATCACGCCCAGGCCCATCAGCTTGCCCGCCACCGCGCCGGCGAAGGCCAGTATCGCGGTGATGGAGATGTCGATGGACCCGATCAGCAGCACGCACAGCATGCCGCAGCACATGACCATGTTGATGGAGCCGTTCTTCAATACGTTCAGCCAGCTCTTCGCCAGGTAGCCGGGCACCCGGATGGAGACCACCAGCAGCAGCAGCGCCAGCACCGCCAGCAGGGGGATCTCACGATGCTCGATCAGTATGGAATAGATCGGCTTGCGTTCTTTCTTCGTCTGCATCTCGTCGCTCCCCCCTTATTTGCCCTGCGGCATGGCCGCCTCGAGGATGATGTCCTGGGTCAGGCTCTTGGTGTCGGTGAACTCTCGGGTCACCTTGCCCTCGCTCATCACGTAGATGCGGTCGGACATGTTGATGACCTCCGGCAGCTCCGACGAGATCATCAGTATGCCCAGCCCCTGGCTCGCCAGGTCGGACATGATCTCATAGATCTGGGCCTTGGAGCCCACGTCCACGCCCTTGGTGGGCTCGTCCAGTATGATGACCTTGGGCTCGGCGGCCAGCTGCTTGGCGACGACGACCTTCTGCTGGTTGCCGCCGGACAGCGCCCCGGTGTGGGTATCCGTGTCGGGGGCCTTGATGGCGAGCAGGTCCTTCATGCGGTTGGAGAGCTCGTATTCCTTGCTCGGCTTGACGAATATGCCGTCCTGGCACTTGTCCAGCACCGACAGGGAGATGTTGTGGTTGATGGACCAACTAAGCAGCAGGCCCTCCTTCTGCCGGTTCTCCGGCAGCATGCCCAGGCCCTTGGCCATCATCTGGGTGGGGGTCTGGTCGTGGATCTCCTCGCCCCTGAAATATATCTTGCCGGAATCGGGCTTGGTCACGCCGAACACCGACTCCATGACCTCCGTGCGCCCCGCGCCCACCAGACCCGTCAGGCCCACGATCTCGCCGGCGCGGACGGTCATGTTGATGTCGCGGTAGAAGCCCGTGCGGGAGAGGTTCTCCAGCTTCAAAAGCTCCTCGCCCACCTGGGTCTCCTTCTTGGGGAAGAGCTGGGTGATCTCGCGGCCCACCATGTGGTGCACCAGGAAGGGCTGGTCCACCTCGGACAGAAGCCAGCTTCCGATATACTGCGCGTCGCGGAACACGGTGACGCGGTCCGCCAGGCCGAAGATGTCCTCGAAGCGGTGGGAGATGAGGATGATGCCCACGCCCTGATCGCGCAGCCTGCGGGCGATGGTGTACAGGTCCTCCGCCTCGCGCTGGGAGAGCGACGCCGTCGGCTCGTCCATGATGAGGATCTTCGCGTTCATCGACAGCGCCTTCGCGATCTCGACCAGCTGCTGCTGGCCCACCGTCAGGCTGCCCACCGACGCCGTGGGGCTCAGGTTCGCGTCGATGGAGTCCAGCAGCTTCTTGGCCTCGCGGTTCATCTTCGGCCAGTCGATGAACGGGCCGATCTTGAACTCGTGGCCGATGAAGATGTTCTCCGCCACCGACAGGTCGGGGTAGGAGGCGGCGTGCTGATAGATGGCCGCGATGCCCCGCTCCTGGGCGGTGATGGGGTCGGTCATGACCACCTTTTCGCCGTTCAGGATGATCTCGCCGCCGTCGGGCTGGTGGACGCCCGTCAGCGTCTTGATGAACGTGGACTTGCCCGCGCCGTTCTCGCCCACCAGCGCGTGGATCTCGCCCGCCTTCAGGTTGAAATGCACGCTGTCCAGTGCCTTGACGCCCGGGAAGATCTTCGTGATCCCGTTCATCTCAAGGATGTATTCCGAATTAGGCATGGCTTCGCCTCCATATCCGCGGCTGATACGTTCAGCCATTGTATTCGCTATCGTTATGATTATAATCTATTTTTGGGCAACCTGTCAAGAATATTATTGTATTTGAATCTTTTTCTTCATAATCGGCCGTTTCAAGATTGTTCACAAAACATCGAATCTTTGTTTATTGACTTTGATCTTCTCTGACTATATAATGATTTCAGCGGTCGGGAGAGAAGCTCGGCGGCCGCGGGCATACTGAAAGACATCCCTGAAAGGAGAAAGATAAAAATGAAACGCAACGACATCCGCAGAAGGAACCGCAAGGCCCGGAGGAACACGGGCATCACACTGTTCACGGCGCTCATGCTGGCCTGCGTGCTGGCCGTGGGCGGCGCGTTCGCGCTGAAGGCCGCGCCCGCCGCGCTGAACGCCAGCGCCGAGGCCGCCACCGAGGCCCAGATCGGCAGCCCGGTCATCGACACCAGCCCGGCCATCTACGTGGCCGAGAAGAACGCCAACTCCGTGGTGGGCATCATCACCAACACCCAGGGCTGGGACCGCTCCTACGGCGTGCAGGACAGGATGCTGGCCCAGGGCAGCGGCGTGGTCATCGCTGAGGGCGGCTACGTGCTGACCAACTACCACGTCATCGAGGACGGCAACGCCTTCCAGGTGCTCATGCCCTCCGGCGACAAGGTGGACGCCTCCATCGTGGGCACCGACTCCAACCTGGACCTGGCCGTATTGCAGGTCAGCGAACAGGCCGACACCCTGGTCCCCGTGACCATCGGCTCCAGCTCGGCCATGAAGGTCGGCTCCACCGTGGTGGCCATCGGCAACCCCGGCGGCGAGATCCTGGCCAACACCGTGACCCAGGGCATCATCTCCGCCCTCGAGCGCTCCAGCATGTCCGGCAGCAACACCACCCGGAACGTGGACTACATCCAGCACGACGCGCCCATCAACTCCGGCAACTCCGGCGGCGGCCTGTTCGACTACCAGGGCAACCTGATCGGCATCAACACCCTGAAGTACCGCGGCAGCTACTACTCCTCCGGCAGCTACGAGGGCCTGGGCTTCGCCATCCCGGTGGAGACCGCCTACCCCATCGCCCAGCAGCTCATCCAGTACGGCAAGGTCATCCGTCCCCAGATCGGCGTCACCGTCAGGGACTATGAGGGCCCGGACGAGCCCATGAACGACTACGCCCCCGCCAGCATCCTGGTCGCCTCCGTCAACGAGAACGGCCCCGCGGCCCAGGCCGGCATGAAGCAGTACGACTTCATCACCGCCATCGACGGCCAGCGCGTCACCACCAAGCGCGAGCTGACCACCCTGCTGGACAAGTACAAGCCCGGCGACACCGTGACCGTGACCGTGGTCCGCTACAACAACGTCACCGTGGTGCCCGATAACTACAACAGCTACGGCAATTACGGCAACTACTACGGCAGCTGGCCCTTCGGCTTCGGCTTTGGCTTCGGCGGCGACAACTACGGCTATGGCTACGGCAACAACGGCAACGGCAATAGCAACAGTGGCAGCACCTCCGGCACGCTGAACATCGGCGGCGGCTACACCACCATCGACCTGAACATCACCCTCGAGGAGCAGGAATGACACACCTGGTAGCGCCAAAAAGCGCCGGTCCGCGCACGCGGATCGGCGCCCTTTTTATTGTGCTCGTTTTTTTAGCTTTTTGTTTCAAAAAAGTTTCAAATCCCCAGTAGACGTAACCTGCCATTTTGTGGTATATTATATAGTGGAAAGTTGTAAAAAGACGACCGCGCGAAAACAGCGACTGGGGTATAAAAAATATGAGCGATATTCTTAATAAAAACACATCCGGGACGGAGCGTTCCGGCGAGATCAGACGCGACGGAGCGGCGCGCCTCACGAAAGGCCGCCTGCGCCGCCTGGTCAGCATGCTATTGATACTGAACCTGCTGATCAACGGCCTGCCCATCGCGCCCGCGGAGG
>JAFUWR010000022.1 GCA_017471125.1 Clostridia bacterium
GCAGATGAGCAGGGGCCGCTGGGAGGCGCGGAGCAGGTCCACCAGGATGTCGATGTCCCGGTAGTCGGGCTCGGGAGCGCGGAAGTTCTGGCTGGAGCGCTTCATCAGCTGGCCCAGCCGCCCGGCCTTGCCGTGGGCGGCCCTGTCGAGGGGCTCGTAGTTCGCCATCTCCAGGGTCACGTTCCGGGGGATGTCGATCAGCACCGGACCGGGCCGGCCGCTGCGGGCGATGGCGAAGGCCTCCCGCACGGTGTCCGCCAGGTCCTCCACGTTCCGCACCAGGTAGTTGCACTTGGTGATGGGCATGGTGACGCCGGTGATGTCCACCTCCTGGAAGGAATCCTTGCCCAGCAGCTTGAGCTCCACGTTGCAGGTGATGCACACCACCGGGGACGAGTCCATGTACGCCGTGGCGATGCCCGTCACCAGGTTCGTGGCCCCCGGCCCGGACGTGGCGAAGCACACGCCCACCGCGCCCGTGGTGCGGGCGTAGCCGTCCGCCGCGTGGCAAGCGCCCTGCTCGTGGGCCGTCAGGATGTGGCGGATGCCCGGGTAGTCCATGAGCGCGTCGTATACGTCCAGTATCGTCCCGCCCGGGTAGCCGAATACCGTGTCCACCCCCTGCTCCAGCAGACATTCCATCAGGATCCGCGCGCCCTTCATCCGCATGCCGCGACACCTCCAGCCTGTCAAAAAATCGCCTGCCAGTCCGAGTGTCAGACTTGCAGGCGATCCAACCGTTGAACCTTTCAGAAATTATAGCATTGGAACGGGATAGTGTCAACGGGGGTTGTGATAAATAATGGGTCAAACGGCCAGGCCCATGCGCTGCTCCCAGAAGAAGCGCTCGAGCTGAAGCTGGGCGTTGTAGTCCGAGGCGAACAGCTCCAGGTCGTTGTCGGGCCGATCGAGCATCACGCCGAGGGCGCGGTACAGGTCCAGCGCGTCCTTGAGGTCATACCGGCGGCCGCGGCCGTCCTGCGCCCAGACCTCGCCCCGGGCATGCTCCACGATCCCGCGGAAAACCGCGATCTCCCTTGCGTTGCGCATCGTCATGATGGACACTTCCTTTCTCAGATGTCGGCGGCGCCGATGAATTGCCTTGAAACATGTCGGTCGAAGAAGCTGATGATGGGGCCGAGGCCGACCGCGCAGATGAGCGTGCCGACGCCCAGCACCCCGCCGAAGGCCGCGCAGACCGCCACGCAGGCGGTGTCCGTGAGGATGCGGCAGGCGGTGTAGGGCAGGCGGGTCCTGCGGCTCAGCGCGATGGACAGGCTGTCGTAGGGGGAGACGCCCAGCGCCGCGGTCTGGTACAGGCTCGCCGCGAGGCTGAACATCAGGATCGAGACGAGCGCCGCCGCGAGCCGCCAGGGCAGCGCGTCCGGCAGGGTGAAGGTCCGCGTATACAGCCCGTAGCAGGCGTCGGTCAGTATGCCCACGGACACCCAGTTCACGAAGGTGCCCACGCCCACCAGCGACCGATCCGCCCTGATCTGCACCAGGAAGCACAGGCCGTAGACGATCAGGCTCATGGTCGAAAGCGGCATCCCCACCCGGCCGCCCACCGCCAGCACCATCGCGGTGGCGGGGTCGTTGCCCTGGCCCGACAGGCGCAAAAGCGCGTTGGCGAAGCCGAACAGGACGTGGGCCGCGATGAGCGCGGCGAGCTTGCGGTGTGTAAGGCCGGCGGGCTTGATGCGCCCGAGCGCGTGCTGCATAAAAATTCCTCCAATATCCCGCCATCGGTAAAATGGGGCTACCCATTTCCCGCCGCCTGTGCTATAATGGGGCGGGGCGGCGTTCCTTTGTTGTGGTTATAGTATAGCGCGTCTCCCGGCGGAAAACAACCATAAGCCCGCCGCGAACCTTCAATATCCCGCCAATATGAAACGGAGGCGAAAATTATGATCCATCGCCTGAACGCCCTGTCGCTGACGGAGAAGCTGCGCGAATCCCTCCAGGACAGCGGGGACGACCTGCCCTTCGCCGCGGTGGAGTCCGACCTGACCGAGTATGCCAACAACTGCGCCTCCTGGCATTGGCACGATTTCGTGGAGCTGGGCTGGGTGGTGGACGGGCGTCTCGAGTGCAGCACCCCCTCGGGCGCGTTCACGCTGTCGCCGGGGGAGGGGTATTTCGTCAACGCCAACACGCTGCACCTGCACCGCATGGCGGGGGAGGCGGCCACCTTCCGGGTGATCCAGTTCGTGCCGTCGCTGCTGGCCGGGTCGGGGAGCCTGTACGCCCGGTACATCGCGCCGGTGGAGCGCTGTCCGCGCATCGAGTCGCTGGCCCTGCGGCGGGACGACCCCGTGGCGGGGCGGGCGCTGGACGACATCATCGACATCTTCGCCCTCGCCGCCAGGGAGCCGACCGGCTACGAGCTTCGCATCATGGAGGGCCTGTTTCGGCTGTGGTCGGCGCTGTACGCGCTGGCCGCGCCGATGCTGGCCGCCGGGCAGGACGACGCCGACGCCCACGCCGACCGGGTCAAGACCATGCTGACCTTCATCCACACCCACTTCGACGAGCCGCTGACCGTGGCCGACATCGCCGCCGCCGCCAGCGTCAGCGAGCGCGAGGCGTTCCGCAGCTTCCGCAAGGTGCTGGACGTGACGCCCACCGGCTACCTGCTGCGCCACCGGGTCAACAGCGCCGCCCGCATGCTGGCCGAGACCCGCATGTCCGTCACCGAGATCAGCCTCGCCTGCGGCTTCTCCAGCCCCAGCTACCTCTGCAAGGTGTTCCACGATTTGAACGGCGTCTCTCCCCGGGACTACCGGCGCGGCGGCGCAAAACACGGCGGCGGCGCATGACGCGCCGCCGCCGCGGGTATGCTCGTTCACTTCAACACGATGGCGTCCGGCCCGATGAGGTTGGCCAGCGCGCCGAAGTCGTAGCCCTCGTCCACCCAATACTCGCGGGGGGCCTGGTAGGTCTTTTTCTCGTCGGCCATGTAGAGCATGACGCAGATGCCGCCGGGGGTCTCGGCGAGGATGCGCAGGGCCGCGTCCCGGGTGGCGGCGGTGAGCTTGAGGTATAGCTTCCGCGCGGGCCGGGACGGGGCGCTGTACGCGCGGGGAGCGGGGTCCTGCCTCGGCCGTCCCGCGGGCAGGGCGTCCACGTCCTTCAAGGGCGCGACCCGGTCCAGCAGCAGCTTCGGGGCCTCGTCCTCGCGCACGGACAGCTTGCCGGACATGACCACGGCGGCGTCCTGCTGCAACAGGGCGCTCTCCCGCTCGTACACCCGGGGGAACACCAGCACCTCGGTGACGCCCACCATGTCCTCCAGCTGCACGAACGCCATCATGCCGCCGGACTTGGTGGCCTTCAATTTCTTCTCGGCGATCAGCCCGCCCATGCGCACGGTCTTTTGGTCCCAGGACATGCCGCCGTCCGGGGCCTCGGTCAGCTCCTGGAGGGTCTGGGCGTTGACGGTCAGCTTGTTGAGCTGCTCGGCGTACTCATCCAGCGGGTGGCCGGAGATGTACACGCCGGTGGTCTCCTTCTCCATCTGGAGCCGGGTGAACAGGTCGAACTCGGGGATGGGCGGCATGGGCGGCGGCGGCGCGTCGAGGCCGTCGTCCAGCCCGAACAGCGAGAGCTGGCCGGACACCATGTTCTTCTGCTGGCGGCTGGCCCCGTCCATGGCGTGCTCGAACACGTGGAGCTTCTGGGCGCGATTCCCCGGCAGGCTGTCCATGGCCCCGGCGCGGATGAGCGA
>JAFUWR010000232.1 GCA_017471125.1 Clostridia bacterium
CCACGACAACTGCGTCTCCGGCATCACCGCCAATCGGGAGAAGATGCACCACAACCTGTACAACAGCCTGATGCTGGTCACGGCGCTCAACCCCTATATCGGCTATGACAACGCCGCCAAGACCGCCAAGCTGGCCCACAAGGAGAACATCTCCCTCAAGGAGGCGTGCGTCAAGCTGGGCTTCCTGACGCCGGAAAAATTTGACGAGGTATTCCATCCGGAAGAGATGGCGTAAGCCAGAACGAAACGTGAGCGAGGTAATGCTTATATGACTTACAGCTACTATCCCGGCTGCACGCTCAAGACCAAGGCGAAGGAGCTGGACCGCTACGGCCGGCTCTCCGCCGAGGCCCTGGGGGTGAAGCTGGAGGAGATCGAAAACTGGCAGTGCTGCGGCGCGGTGTACCCGCAGGCGTCGGACGAGATCGCCACGAAGCTCTCGGCCATCCGGGCGCTGGACGCGGCGAAGCAGAAGGGGCAAAAGCTCCTGACCCTGTGCTCGGCCTGCCATCACGTCATCAAGCGCGTGAACAACGACATGCGCACGGACGACAACATCCGGCTCAAGGCCAACAACTATTTGCAGTTGGACGAGCCCTACCTGGGCGAGGCCGAGGTGGTCCACTACCTGGAGATGCTGCGCGACGAGGTCGGCTTCGACAACTTGAGGAAGGCCGTCAAGAACCCGTTGAAGGGCCGGAAGATCGCCGCCTACTACGGCTGCCTGCTGCTTCGGCCGTCGGGCGTCATGGCCTTCGACGACCCGGAGTGTCCCCGGATCATCGAGGACTTCATCCGCGCCATCGGCGCGGAGCCGGTGATCTATTCCCAGCGCAACGAGTGCTGCGGCGGCTACATGGCCCTGGAGGACAAGCCCGCCGCCCAAAGGCGCGTGGACGCCATCGTCAAGTCCGCCGCCGACGCGGGCGCGGACACGATCATCACCGCGTGTCCGCTGTGCATGTACAACCTGGACGCCAACGCCACGGAGCATGTGCTCCCCGTGAAGTACTTCACCGAGCTGCTCTACCAGGCGCTGGGGCTTGAAAAGGAGGGTGAATGATGTCGAACGCAGTGACCACCGAGGACATCCTGCGCATCAGCGGCGTCGATCCCCGCAAGTGCATGAAGTGCGGCAAGTGCTCCGGCACCTGTCCCGCCTATGACGAGATGGAGTACCATCCCCACCAGTTCGTCTACATGGTCCAGCGGGGCCAGATCGACAAGCTGATGGCGTCGAAGTCCATCTACAAGTGCCTGACCTGCTTCGCGTGTCTGGAGCGGTGTCCCCGCAACGTCGAGCCGGCGAAGCTCATCGAGGCGGTGCGGCTGGCTGTCGTGCGGCAGCAGGGCATGAACCACATGACGGAGAACGACATCCCCGCGCTGCTGGACGACAAGCTGCCCCAGCAGGCCATCGTATCCGCCATGCGCAAATACAAGAAGTAAGGAGGGCGACGCGATATGCAGAAAATTGGCGTATTTGTATGCTGGTGCGGAAGCAACATCGCCGCGACCGTGGACGTCAAGGCCGTCGCGAACGCGATGCGTTCGGAACCGGGCGTCGTCTTCAGCACCGACTATCAGTACATGTGCTCCGAGAACGGGCAGAACCTCATCAAGGACGCCATCCGGGACTACAAGCTGGACGGCATCGTGGTCTGTTCCTGCTCCCCCCGGATGCACGAGGCGACCTTCCGCAAGACCGCTATGGCGGCGGGCCTGAACCCCTACATGGTGGAGATCGCCAACATCCGCGAGCAGTGCTCCTGGATCCACAAGGACATCCCGGAGGGCACCCAGAAGGCCATGGTGCTGGCGCGCGCCGCCATCGCCAAGGTCAAGAAGAACGCCCCGCTGACCGCGGGCACCAGCCCGGTCACCAAGCGGGCGCTGGTCATCGGCGGCGGCATCGCGGGCATACAGACCGCGCTGGACGTGGCCGACGCGGGCTACGAGGTGGACATCGTCGAAAAGTCGCCCACCATCGGCGGCCGCATGGCCCAGCTGGACAAGACCTTCCCGACCCTCGACTGCGCGGCCTGCATCCTGACCCCCAAGATGGTGGAGGCCAACCAGCACGAGAAGATCAACCTCATCACCTATTCCGAGCTGGAGAACGTCTCCGGCTTCGTGGGCAACTTCACCGCCCGCATCCGCAAGCGCGCCCGCTTCGTCGACGAGAAGAAGTGCACCGGCTGCGGCGTCTGCACGGAGAAGTGTCCCTCCCGCAAGGGCCTGAACGAGTTCAACATGGGCCTGAACACTCGCGGCGCGGTCTACATCCCGTTCGCGCAGGCCATCCCGAACCTGGCCGTCATCGACGCCTCGAACTGCATCCACTTCCGCACCGGCAAGTGCGGCATCTGCAAGAAGAACTGCTCCGCCGGGGCCATCAACTTCGAGCAGCAGGACGAGATCATCGAGCGGCAGTACGGCGCCATCGTCGTGGCCACTGGCTTCAAGCCCATCGACGCCTCCTATTTCGACGAGTACGCCTACAACCAGTCCCCGGACGTGGTGACCTCCCTGGAGTTCGAGCGCCTGATGAACGCCGCGGGCCCCACCAAGGGCATCCTCCAGCGCCCCTCCGACGGCGAGCATCCCCACGAGATCGTGTTCATACAGTGCGTGGGCAGCCGCTGCTCCAAGGACGCGACCAAGGGCAAGGAGTACTGCTCCAAGATCTGCTGCATGTACACCGCCAAGCACGCCATGCTCGTCCGCGAGAAGTACCCGGACGTGAAGGTGCACGTGTTCTACATCGACGTGCGCACCCCCGGCAAGAACTTCGACGAGTTCTACCGCCGCGCGGTCGAGCAGTACGACGTGGACTACATCAAGGGCATGGTGGGCAAGGTCACCGTGGAGGGCAAGAAGCTGCGCGTGCAGGGCAGCGACCTGATCTCCAACGAGCAGGTCCACATCGACGCCGACATGGTGGTGCTGGCCACGGCCATCGAGCCCGATCCCACCGCCCGCTCCATCGGCACCATGCTGACCGCCTCCATGGACACCAACGACTTCTTCACCGAGGCCCATCCCAAGCTGCGCCCCGTGGAGAGCCCGACCGCGGGCATCTTCCTGTCCGGCGTGTGCCAGGGCCCCAAGGACATCCCCGAGACCGTCGCCCCGGCCGGCGCGGCGGCCAGCAAGGTCATCGGCCTGCTCAGCAAGAACGAGCTGGTGGGCAACCCCTGCGTGGCCCACGCCAACGAGCTTTTGTGCAACGGCTGCTCCCAGTGCGAGCGGGTCTGCCCCTACGGCGCGATCACCTACGTGGAGAAGGAGGTCCGCGGGCCGGAGTTCCGCGGCACCAAGCGCGTGGCCG
The DNA here is from genome assembly GCA_017471125.1 of Clostridia bacterium. GTDB lineage: Bacteria > Bacillota > Clostridia > Christensenellales > Aristaeellaceae > UBA2862. The sequence goes on from JAFUWR010000232.1 coordinate 3,332, forward strand.
TGGTCAACGAGGCCGTCTGCCAGGGCTGCGGCGCGTGCACCGTCACCTGCCCGTCCACGGCCATGGACCTGAAGGGCTTCTCAAATAACCAGATCATCGCGGAGGTGGACGCCATATGTCGATGAACACTGAATGGAAACCCAAGATCGTCGCCTTCTGCTGCAACTGGTGCAGCTACGCGGGCGCTGACCTGGCGGGCTCCAGCCGACTGGCCTATCCCGCCGACGTGAAGATCATCCGCATCCCCTGCTCCTGCCGCCTGAACCCGCTGTTCATCCTGCGGGCCTTCCAGCGGGGCGCGGACGGCGTCATACTGTGCGGCTGCCATCCGGGGGACTGCCACTATTCCACCGGCAACTACTACGCCCGCCGCCGCATGACGCTGCTGTTCAGTATGCTCAACTACCTGGGCATCGACAGCCGCCGCACCCGGGTGGAGTGGGTCTCCGCTGCCGAGGGCGCGAAGTTCGCCGCCACCATGAACGACTTTGCCAAGACCATCACCGCGCTGGGTGAGAACGTGAAACTGGGGGATCTGCGATGCAAAGAGAATTGATCGATCGAATCCGCGCCCTGATGGACGAGGGCGTGGCCACGCGGGTGCTCGGGTGGAAAAACGGCGAGTTCTTCTATGACACCGAGCCCGCCATCCTTGCCGCGGATCAACTGGATCAACTGGTCTACGATTCCTTCTGCGGCCCGAACCTGTCCAAGTACCTCATCCAGGAAATGCCGAAGCTGGGCGAGGGGGAGAAGCTCATCGCCCTCGTCAAGCCCTGCGACAGCTATTCCTTCAACCAGCTCTGCACCGAACACCGCATCGACAAGGAGAAGGTCTACGTCATCGGCGTGGGCTGCAGGGGCAAGATCGACGTGGACAAGATCCGCGCCAGGGGCGTCACCGGCATCACCGCCATCGACGAGGACGGCGACACGCTGACCGTCCACACCCTGTACGGCGACGAGAAGATCGACCGCAAGGACGTGCTGCTCAACAAGTGCATGGCCTGCAAGGGCAAGGAGCACAAGGTCTCAGACGAGCAGCTCGGCGAGTCCGAGGACACCTGCGTCGTCGACCGCTTCGAGCAGGTCAAGGCGCTGGAGGCCATGTCCGCCGAGGAGCGCTTCGCGTTCTGGCGGTCCGAGCTGTCCAAGTGCATCCGCTGCAACGCCTGCCGCAACGTCTGTCCCGCCTGCTCCTGCGTGAAGTGCGTGTTCGACAACCCGAACACCGGCGTGCAGAACAAGGCCGCCGCGGACGACTTCGAGGAGAACCTGTTCCACATCATCCGCGCCTTCCACGTGGCCGGCCGCTGCACCGACTGCGGCGAGTGCTCCCGCGTGTGCCCCCAGGGCATACCGCTGCACCTGCTGAACCGCAAGTTCATCTCCGACATCGACGAGCTGTACGGCGACTACCAGGCGGGCGAGGAAGTCGGCCAGCGCCATCCCGTCATCAACTACACCCAGGGCGACTGCGAGCCGTCCGTGGTGCACGAGAGGGGGAACAACGCATGAAGAAGCTGAACTGCCAGGACCTGAATAAGTGGCTCGCGGGCATCGCCCAAAAGCGGCGCGTGTACCTGCCCATCGAGCAGGCCGACCAGGTCAACTACGGCGTGTGGACCGAGGACGCCAAGCCGCGCCTCGACGTGCTGCGCACGGTCAAGTCCGCCAAGGACGCCTTCTTCCCCCAGGTGGAGAACATGATGAACTTCAAGACCGAGGGGAAGACCATGTCGGTCGAGATGATCGACCCCAAGGCCGAGGACTTCGTGCTGATCGGCGTGCGCGCCTGCGACATGAAGAGCTTCGACATCCTGGACCGCGTGTTCCTGTCCGACCCCTACGACCCGTTCTACGCCGCCCGCCGCGAGCACTCCGCCGTGGTGACGCTGGCCTGCGGACGCCCGGACGAGAACTGCTTCTGCGCCAACTTCGGCGTCGATCCCGCCGACCCCAAGGGCGACGCGACCATGTGGATCGTGGACGATACCATCTACCTGCGCGCCGACACCGACAAGGGCGAGGCGCTGGTGGAGGGGCTTGAGGACGCGGACGACGCGCCCGTCAAGGCCCAGCAGGACGCGACCCGCGCGGTCGTCGAAAAGCTGCCGTTCGCGCATTTGGATTTGAACGGCTTCGACGGCGACCACCTGATGGAGAAGTTCGACAGCCCCAAGTGGGCGGAGCTTTCCCGGGCGTGCCTGGGCTGCGGCACCTGCACCTTCGTGTGCCCCACCTGCCAGTGCTACGACATCCGGGACTTCGACACCGGGAACGGCATCCAGCGCTACCGCTGCTGGGACAGCTGCATGTATTCCGACTTCACCCTCATGGCCCACGGCACCAACCGCCCCACCCAGGTGGAGCGCTTCCGCCAGCGGTTCATGCACAAGCTGATCTACTTCCCCTCCAACAACGAGGGCATGTATTCCTGCGTGGGCTGCGGCCGCTGCCTGGCCAAGTGCCCGCAGAACCTGAACATCGTCAAGGTCATCAAGGCGCTGGGAGGTGACGAGGCATGAGGACCGACAATCTGATCCCGATGATCGGCGTCGTGACCGAGATCAGGCGCGACACCCCGGACATCAAGACCTTCCGGGTGGAGAAGCCCGAGGGCGGCAAGTGCTTCGAACACATGCCCGGCCAGTGCGCCATGCTGTCCATCCCCGGCGTGGGCGAGGCGATGTTCTCCATCACCTCCTCGCCGACGGTGAAGGACTACCAGGAGTTCTCCATCAAGAAGTGCGGCTGCCTGACCGACTGGCTCCACGCCATGGAGCCGGGCCAGCAGATCATGATCCGCGGCCCCTTCGGCAAGCACTTCCCCGTGGAGGACGCGCTGAAGGGCAAGGACCTGCTGTTCATCGCGGGCGGCGTGGGCCTGGCCCCGCTGCACAGTGTCATCAACTACGTGCTCGACAACCGCGCCGACTACGGCAAGGTGGACATCGTGTACGGCTCCCGCTCCAAGGACGACCTGCTGGACATCGACGAGATCCAGAACAGCTGGATGGACCCCAGGAACAACATGGATGTCCACCTGACCATCGACCGCCCGCAGGAGGGCTGGGACGGCCACGTGGCCTTCGTGCCCACCTACGTGGAGGAGCTGGGCTTCGACCCCAACAAGACCGTGCTGGTCTGCGGCCCGCCCATCATGATCAAGTTCGTGCTCCAGGCCCTGACCAAGCTGGGCTTCGAGAAGAGCCAGGTCTACACCACCATGGAGCTTCGCATGAAGTGCGGCCTGGGCAAGTGCGGCCGCTGCAACATCGGCGACAAGTACGTCTGCAAGGACGGCCCGGTGTTCAGATTTGACGAACTGGACGAACTGCCTTCCGAATACTGATTGGAGGATGGATAGTGCTATGGCTGATATGGTAAATGTTTTCCTCTACGGAAAGAAATATGAAGTGCCCTCCGATCTGACGATCATGGAGGCGATGGAATACGCGGGCTACAAGCTGGTGCGCGGCGTGGGCTGTCGCAACGGCTTCTGCGGGGCCTGCGCGACGGTGTACCGCATCGCGGGCGACCGGGAGCTGCACGCGGCGCTGGCTTGCTCCACCAAGGTGGAGGACGGCATGTACGTGGCGACGCTGCCCTTCTTCCCGCTGATCAAGGAGGCCTACGACATCGAGAAGGTCCGCCCGGACGAGCAGATCATGATGCAGCTCTACCCGGAGATCTACTCCTGCGTGGGCTGCAACGCCTGCACCAAGGCGTGCTCCCAGCAGCTCAACGTCATGCAGTACATCGCCCACGCCCAGCGCGGCGAGTACGACAAGTGCGCGGAGCTGAGCTTCGACTGCGTGATGTGCGGCATCTGCTCCTCCCGCTGCCCGGCGGGCATCTCCCATCCCCAGGTGGCCATGCTGGCCCGCAGGCTCAACGGCAAGTACATCGCGCCGGAGTCCAAGCACCTGGCCGACCGGGTCAAGGAGATCCAGGACGGCCTGTGCGCCGAGGCGATGGAGGCCATCATGGCCAAGCCCATCGAGGAGCTCAAGGAACTCTACAACCATCGCGACATCGAAAAGTAAGGGGGCGGGCTGATGATTTTCACTGAGGAAATGCTTCATTCGATGAAGAAGGTCGAGGCGGCGCGCGAGGCGAACATCGCCCTGGAACCCCGTCGCATGACGGCAGACGAGAAGGAAAAGCTGCTGAACCAGTATCACCCGGATTACAAGGACGCGGGCTTCACCACCATCAAGGTCGGCCCCAACGCCGGCGAGAAGTGCCCCGTGGAGCTGAACGAGATGCTCGAGGGCCACGCCCGCGTGCTGGACATGGACATCGACCTGGATAAGGTGGACTACGAGGCCGACGTGCTCATCATCGGCGGCGGCGGCGCGGGCTCCAGTGCTGCCATCGAGGCCCACAAGGCCGGCGCGAAGGTGATGATGGTCACCAAGCTGCGTATCGGCGACGCCAACACCATGATGGCCGAGGGCGGCATCCAGGCCGCCGACAAGCCCAACGACTCGCCCGCCCAGCACTACCTCGACGTCATGGGCGGCGGCCACTACGCCAACCGGCCCGAGCTGGTGCGCAAGCTGGTCATGGAGGGTCCCGGGGCCATCAAGTGGCTCAACGAGCTGGGCGTGGAGTTCGACAAGGACGCCGACGGTACCATGATCACCACCCACGGCGGCGGCACGTCCCGCAAGCGCATGCACGCGGCGGCGGACTACTCCGGCGCGGAGATCATGCGCACCCTGCGCGACGAGGTACTCAACCGCGGCATCCCGGTGATCGACTTCACCGCCGCCATCGAGATCATCAAGGACGACCAGGGCCACGCGGCAGGCGCGGTGCTTTTGAACATGGAGACCGGCGAGATCCTGATCGCCAAGGCCAAGACCGTGGTCATCGCCACCGGCGGCGCGGGCCGCATGCACTACCAGGGCTTCCCGACCTCCAACCACTACGGCGCCACCGCCGACGGCCTGGTGCTGGGCTACCGGGCGGGCGCGAAGCTGCTGTACCAGGACACGCTCCAGTACCATCCCACCGGCGTCGCTTTCCCGAAGCAGATCTTCGGCGCGCTGGTGACCGAGAAGGTGCGCTCCATGGGCGCGAAGCTCATCAACAAGGACGGCGAGGCGTTCATGCACCCGCTGGAGACCCGCGACGTGGCCGCCGCCTCCATCATCCGGGAGTGCTCCGACCATGAGAAGGGCGTGCCCACCCCCGCGGGCAAGGCCGTGTGGCTGGACACCCCGATGATCGACGCCATCCACGGCAAGGGCACCCTCGAAAAGCGCCTGCCCGCCATGCTCAGGATGTACCTGAAGTTCGGCATCGACATGCGCGAGACCCCCATCCTCGTCTATCCCACGCTGCACTATCAGAACGGCGGCCTGGAGATCGGCGTGGACGGCCAGACCTGCGTGGAGAACCTGTTCGTGGCCGGCGAGGCCGTGGGCGGCATCCACGGGCGCAACCGTTTGATGGGCAATAGCCTGCTCGACATCATCGTGTTCGGCCGCAACGCCGGACAGCAGGCCAGCGCCAAGGCCAAGACCGTCACCGTGGGCAAGCTCACCCTCGACCACGTCAAGGCCTATGACGACGGTCTCAAGGCCGCGGGCATCGCGTCCACGGCCCTGTCCCCCAAGCTCCTGCCCGACTACACCCGCAAGGTGAACGAGTAAACACATATGGCAAGCCTCCCTGTCCTGACGGATGGGGAGGCTTTTTTAGGCATATGGTACACTTTACGGGGACTTAACGCCGGATATAACCCCCCGGGGGGCTTGCGCCGGGATTATCGTCTGCTATAATGGTTTCATAACACAACGAAAGCGGGGTATGATCCATGCATATGGCGGACGCGCTGCTCTCTCCCGCCGTGGCGGTGACGATGTACGCCGCCTCCGGCATCGCCGCGGGGCTGTCGATCAGCAAACTGCGCCGGGACGACGACGCCCGGAAGCTGCCCACGATGGCGGTGTCCGCGGCGCTGGTGTTCGCGGGGCAGATGATCAACTACACCATCCCCGGCACCGGCTCCTCGGGCCACATGTGCGGCGGCATGCTGCTGTCGGCGCTGCTGGGGCCGCAGGCGGGGTTTTTGTCGATGATCGTCATACTGGCGATACAGTGCCTGTTCTTCGCCGACGGGGGCTTGATGGCCCTGGGGGCGAACGTATGGAACATGGCGTTCTACGGGTGCTTCGTCGGGTACTACCTGATATGGCGGCTCGTTATGCGGAGCGATTGGTTCTCGGGCATGGGCGACAGGGCCGCGCAGCGGGCGCGGATCATATGCGCGTCGATCTTGGGGTGCGTGCTGACGCTGCAATTGGGCGCGCTCTCCGTGGTGATCGAGACCAGCCTGTCCGGAATCACCGAGCTGCCCTTCGGCGCGTTCCTGGCGCTGATGCAGCCCATCCACCTGGCCATCGGGCTGATCGAGGGCGTGGTCACCGCGGCGGTGCTGACGTTCGTGTACGAGTCCCGGCCCGAGCTGCTGATGGACGTGGACGCCGCCAAGACCGGCGCGACGGGCAGGCGGTCGCTCAGGACCACCATCGTCATACTGGCCATTGTGGCGGCGGTGGTGGGCGGGGGACTGTCCCTGCTGGCCAGCTCCAACCCCGACGGCCTCGAGTGGGCGCTGTTCGGCAACGCAGAGGCCGGTTACAGCCAGAACATGGGGCTCGACGAGGAGAAGTTCGGCGTGTCCAGCGGCCTCGCCGACGCCGCCGGGAGCGTGCAGGAGGCCACGTCCTTCCTGCCCGATTACGCCTTCCCCGGCAGCGAGAGCGCCGCGGGGACCACGGTGTCCGGCCTCGTGGGGTCGGCTATGGTCGCCGGGGTCGCCGTGCTGATCTGCATCGCCGGAGGGTTTTTCAGGAAAAGGTAGGCGAGGTAGGAAATTACAGCAGTGGGCGGCGCAACGCCGGGGACCTCATCCGTCATTTGCTTCGCAAATGCCACCTTCCCCAGAGGGGAAGGCAAGGGACCGCCGCCGAAAGCCTTCCCCTCTGGGGAAGGTGGCGCGCAGCGCCGGATGAGGTCCCCCAAGGGTGGGCGCTGGAAGCAGCGCCCCTGCTGTTGTTACGAGGTCGATCAATGAACAAAATGGAACAAGCCCTCCGCGAGCTGAACCACATGGACGCGCTGGCGGCGGGGGATTCGTGGCTGCACGCGCGGCACTCGCTGGCGAAGCTGATCGTGACGGTGCTGTACATCGCGGCGACGGTGAGCTTCGGCAAGTACGACCTGGCGGGGCTGGTCGCGATGGTCCTGTACCCCGTGATCGCGTTCCAACTGAGCGGCATCCCGGTGCGGACGTGCTTCTATAAACTGCGGTTCGTGCTGCCGCTGGTGATGGCCGTGGGGCTGCTGAACCCGTTCTTCGACAGGACGCCCATGCTCGCGCTCGGCGGCACGGTCGTCACCGGCGGCGTGGTGTCGATGGTGATGCTGATGCTGAAGGGCGTGTTCTGCCTGATGGCGTCGTTTTTGCTGATCGCCACCACGTCCATCGACGCCATCTGCGCCGCGCTGCGGATGCTCCATGTGCCGTCCATGCTGGTGACGCTGATGCTGCTGACCTACCGCTACGTGGGCGTGATGGTGGGGGAGGTGGCCGTGATGACCGAGGCGTACCACCTGCGCGCGCCGGGGCAGAAGGGCATCCATCATTCGGCATGGGGGTCGTTCCTGGGACAATTGCTGCTTAGGAGCATGGACCGGGCGGAGGAGCTGTATTCGAGCATGCAGCTTCGCGGCTTCCACGGGGAATTCTACTACGCCGACGCGCGGGCGTTCGACGCGACCGACGGGCTGTGGCTCGCGGGCTGCGCATTTGCGTTCATCATCCTGCGCTGGGCGCGGGTGACACAGGCCATCGGCGGGCTGATCGTGAGGTGACGGGGATGATCGAATTTCGGGACGTGCGCTTCGCCTATGAGCAGGGGCGGACGGTGTTGGACGGGCTGTCGTTCACCATCCGCGACGGCGAGGCCGTGGGCTTGATCGGCTGCAACGGCGCCGGGAAGTCCACGCTGATGAAGGCGCTGCTGGGGCTGGTGACCGCGGAGGGGAAAATATCGGTGGATGGGCTTGAAGTGACCAAGCAGAACCTGGCGCAGATCCGGCGCAAGCTGGGCTTCGTGTTGCAGGATTCGGACGACCAGATGTTCATGCCCACCGTGTACGAGGACATGATGTTCGCGCCGCTGAACTACGGCTTGACGCGCGGCGAGGCCGAGGCGCGGGTGGACGCGGCGCTCCAAGAACTGGGCTTACAGGAGTTGAAGCACCGCCACAACCACAAGCTGTCCGGCGGCGAAAAGCGCATGGCCGCCATCGCGACGATACTGGCGATGGAGCCGGACGCGGTGCTGATGGACGAGCCCACCGCCGCGCTGGACCCGTACAACCGGCGGGTGGTCATCAATACCATACGCGCCCTTCGGCAGACCAAGCTCATCACGTCCCACGACCTGGACATGATTCTGGACACCTGCGACCGGGTGATATTGCTGTCCGGCGGCAGGATCGCCGCGGACGGACCGGCTGAGGTCGTCCTGCGGGACAAGGCGTTGTTGGAGGCCCATCGCATGGAGCTGCCGCTGAGCCTGTCGCGATAGCGCATAACAAAGCGCGGACCGGGTCACTCGGCTTCCGGCGCCTCCCGCCACTTGCCGATCAGGTAGAACACCCCGCCGATCACCAGCGGCATGAAGCCCGCCAGGGCATCGCCCATCCAGAAGCCCAGGCAGTCCATATGCAGGACGAAGCCCATCAGCGCCGCAAGACCGATGCGGGCGATGACGCCGTCGATCAGCGCCACGGCCAGGTTCAGGCCCGACCGCCCGGAGCCGTTGATGAGGGAGAACGCCACGCTGCGGGTGGCCGCGCCGTAGAGGTTGAATATGATGGGCACGGTGAGCACCCCGGCCACGCGCAAAAGCCCCTGGTCGGGCGTGAAGATGCCGTAGACCGCGTCGGGCCACAGCAGCATCACCATATGCGCCAGCGCCGCCAGCGCCAGGCCCACGACGCCGATGGTCGCCAGGATCTGGTTCACGCGCTTATACTCCCGCGCGCCCAGGTTCTGGCCCACCATCGTGCTGCCCGCGGTGGTGAAGGACATGGAGATGACGCCGCACATGATGTTGATCTTGTTGTAGATGCCCGCCAGCGCCGAGTAGGTCACGTCGAACAGGTTGATCCACGCCATCAGGATGATCTTGGAAAAGCTCACCGCCGCGGACTGTATCGCCATCGGGATGCCCAGGGCCAGCAGCCGCTTGAACGTGGGCGGGTCCACTTTGAAGCTTGAGGGCTTGAAGTCGAACCCGAAGCTCTCCCGGTGCCTGTACAGGTAGACGATGGAGGCCACGAAGCTGACGCCCTGGCCGATGACCGTCGCCAGCGCCGCGCCGAACACCTCCATGCCCAGGTACTTCACGAACAGCACGTCCAGCACCGTGTTCAGCACCGCCGCCACCGCGATGAACACGAAGGGGCGCTTGCTGTCGCCCATGCCGCGCAGTATGGCGCTGACGATGTTGTAGCCGTAGATGAACAGAAGCCCGCACACGCAGGTGACCATGTAGTCCATGGTGTACTTCTCCGCGGCGGCGGGGGTGTTCAGCCAGCGGAGCACCCGATGCCTGAGACAATAGCATATCACCGCGATGACCAGCGACGCGCTCAGCAGGAACGTGAACATGGTGCCGACGGTCTTTTTGATGTCCTCGCGCCTGTCCGCGCCCACGTCCCGGGCGATGATGACCTGCCCCGCCGACGAGAAGCCCATGGCCACGAAGGTCAGCAGGTGCAGTATGTCGCCGCCGATGGACACCGCGGACATCCCCGCGGGGCCGATGTAGTTGCCCACGACGATCATGTCCACCAGGTTGTAGATGGCCTGGAGCGCGTTGGACACGAACAGTGGCAGCGTGAATTGGAACAGCAGCGGGACCACCGGGCCGCGGGTCAGGTCCCGTATCATCGTCTTGGACGCCATGTCATTCACCCTTGTCATATCCGGCTTCCCGGGCGCGGATGGTGTCGTAGAGCCAACGGTTCACCGGCGCGGGGAGGCCGTGCTTGTCGGCCAGGCGGCAGACCGTGCCGGAGAACAGCTCGACCTCGCTCTTGCGCCGCGCCAGTCCGTCCTGCCGCATGGAGGGCATGCCCTCGGGCGACAGCGTGTCCATGAGCCGCAGGTAGTCCTGCACGTCCGCTTCGGTCACCGGCACGCCCTCCCGCTCGGACAGGGGGATGACCTCGCGCATGGCGGCGATCATCTGGTCCCGGACGGGGCCGGGGCGCTGGATGGTGCCGTAGTTGCCCTCGTGGACCATGAGCACCTGGTTGACGCCCACGTTCAGCATGAACTTGCTCCACTGGCGGTGCAGTATGTCGTCCTCCACCGCGTAGGGGACACTGGCCCGGTCGAACATCTCACAGAGCTTCTCCAGGTTGGGCGATGTCCCGCCCCCGGGCAGGCCGAGGCGCAGCGTGCCCTTTTGGGTGTAGGTCAGCGAACGCCCCGTCCGCACGGCGTCCATGCCCTGGGCCGTGCACCAGACCAGGTGGTCCGCGCCGAAGCGCTTCCCGATGATGTCCTCGCTGGTGATGCCGTTCAGCAGCGAGATGATGATGGTGCCGTCGCCCACATAGCCCGCGGCGTCCTCGACGGCCCCCTCGAGGGCCGTGCCCTTGACGGCGAAGACCAGCAGGTCCACCGGGTCCTTCGCGCCCGCGTCCAAGAGGTCGAAGCGCTTCCCGACGCCGTTGACGGTGATGGGGGACTCCGCGTATTCGGCCTTGCGCCGCGCCCCCACGATGAAGCCCACGTCGAACGCGGCCTGGAGCATGTCGCCGTAGAGCAGGCCCAGCGCGCCCATGCCGATGATGGCGATCCTATCCATAATAACCCTCCGCATGTGTAGTGATCTCATTATACCCCGCCGCGTGGCAAAAATCAACTGTATCCGGGGCCTCGGCTTGACAAGCGCGGGTCGGCGGTATATAATTAGTTTAGACTAATTATGGAATGGGGATGGGGAAGCATGAAGCCTGACTATCAGAACTGGGCCCCGAAGCCGATGGTGGCGGGGCTGTGGGCGGCCACGGCGGTGGCGGCGATACTTTTCATCATTTTCAACCGGGCGGGGCTGATATGGGCGCTGCTGTTCGGCGCGGCGACGCTGATATTGCTGTTCTTCGCGGCGTGGATGACCGCGCTTTACCGGGCCTTTGACTATGACGGCAAGCGGAAGCTGGCGAAGGTCATCATCGACGGCACGGCCGACCACGTCCACATCCCGGACGGCGGCGTGGGCCTGGACGTGGGCTGCGGCAGCGGCGCGCTGACCATCGCCTGCGCCAAGCGCAACCCCCGGGCACAGATGGTGGGCTGCGACGTGTGGAGCGGCGCGTACAGGACCGTGTTCACCAAGCAGCGCTGCGAGGACAACGCGCGGGCCGAGGGCGTCACGAACGTCAGGTTCCAGGCGGGCAACGCCGTGCGCCTGCCCTTCGAGGACGAGAGCTTCGACGTGGTGACCAGCAACTACGTCTACCACAACATCACCGGCGTCAACAAGCAGGACCTGCTCATGGAGACGCTGCGGGTGCTCAAGAAGGGCGGCAGCTTTGCCATCCACGACCTGATGGGCAAGGCCCGGTACGGCGACATGGACGCCTTCGTGAAGAAGCTGGGTTCGATGGGGTATCGTGACGTGAAGCTGATCGACACCACCGACGGCACGTTCATGGGACGGCGCGAGGCCGCGTGGCTGGGCCTTGGCCACTCGACGCTGCTGGTGGGCAGGAAGTGAGGGCGCGCCGCCGAGCGGCCGATCGCTTTCAGTACAACGTAAATTTTTACAAAACCGGGGTTATAGGCTTGCAATAGCCCCGGGATTGTGATACAGTATCGTTGAAAACAGAATACACAGCGGGTGTCGGGCGCGATGCGTCCGGTGAAAAGGGAAGCAGGTGCAAGTCCTGCGCGAACTCGTCACTGTGAACGGGGAGCGATCGGGCAGAGGGCCACTGGAAACGGGAAGGCCGCCCAAGGATCGCGATGAGCCGTGAGCCAGGAGACCTGCCCGTCTGTATGCGAGGAACGCCGACGGCGTTTCGTGTCACGAGTGCCTGACAGCATAAGTTATTATTACTGCGCATGCCCTTGTGGCATGCGCTTATGTATTGCTGCCCCGACGGGCTACAATAAATTATCTTGTAGGAGGAACCTATGATGAAAAAGGTACTTTCCCTGCTGGTCGTGCTGGCGATGGTCTTTGCGATGGGCATCGCCGCTTTCGCCGAGGACGCGGATGCCGCGGCTGCGGTCGATGAGCTGATCGCCACCATCCAGGCCCAGGAGTGGACCGAGGAGACCGACGCCCAGATCGAGGCCGCCAAGGCCGGCTGGGACGCCCTGACCGACGCCCAGAAGGAGCTGGTGGAAGAGGGCGACTACTTCGCGCTGGATACCGGCGACGCCGCCGCTGACGATCCGCTGAACGCCGACGACATCGGCGAGAACGAGCTGCTGGTCGTGAGCTTCGGCACCTCCTTCAACGACAGCCGCGTGGCTGACATCGGCGGCATCGAGAAGGCCCTGCAGGCCGCGTACCCGGATTGGGCCGTGCGCCGCGCCTTCACCGCGCAGATCATCATCAACCACATCCAGGCCCGCGACGGCGAGCGCATCGACAACATGGCCCAGGCGCTGGATCGCGCCGTGGCCAACGGCGTCAAGAAGCTGGTCGTGCAGCCCACCCACCTGATGCACGGCGCGGAGTACGACGAGCTGGTCGGCACCCTCGAGGCGTATCGCGACAAGTTCGAGAAGGTCGTCGTCGCCGAGCCCCTGCTGGGCGAGGTCGGCGCGGACGCCACCGTCATCAACGATGACAAGGGCTATGTCGCCGCGGCCGTCGTAGCCGAGGCCGTCACCATCGCCGGATACGAGGGCGAAAGCGCCGACCATCCAGCCATCGACGTGGCCGCCGAGGACGGCACCGCCTTCGTGTTCATGGGCCACGGCACCAGCCACACCGCCAACGTGACCTATGACCAGATGCAGACCCAGATGAACGAGCTGGGCTTCAAGAACGTGTTCATCGGCACCGTCGAGGGCGAGCCCGAGGACACCGAGTGCTCCGTGGTCATCGACAAGGTCAAGGAAGCCGGCTTCACCAAGGTCATCCTGCGTCCCCTGATGGTCGTCGCCGGCGATCACGCCAACAACGACATGGCCGATCCCGAGGACGAGGAGTCCTGGGTGAGCCAGTTCACCGCCGCCGACGCCTTCGAGAGCATCGACTGCCAGATCGAGGGCCTGGGCCGCATCGAGCTGATCCAGCAGCTGTACGTGCTGCACACTGCCGATGCCATCGAGGCCATCGGCTGATAGCACCCGACACAAAAGCCTCCGGCCCTGCGCGGCCGGGGGCTTTGAACGATATGGAGGATAGACCATGAAGAGATTCATAGCTTCCGCGCTCGTCGTCGCGCTGGCGCTGATGGCGCTGGTGGCGCTGGCGGAGACCGCGGCGCTGGAGGACGGCGTCTACACCGCCACCTTCACCACCGACAACAGCATGTTCCACGTCAACGAGATGTATGACGACAAGGGCACCCTCACCGTGCAGGACGGCCAGATGACCATCCACGTGACCCTGGCGTCCAAGAACATCGTGAACCTGTTCCCCGGCCTGGCCGCGGACGCTGAGCAGGAGGGCGCCGCGCTGCTGGAGCCTACCGTGGACACCGTGGACTACAACGACGGCACCACCGGCGACGCCTACGGCTTCGACATCCCCGTGCCGGTCATCGGCGAGGAGTTCGACGTGGCGCTGCTGGGCAAGAAGGGCAAGTGGTACGACCACAAGGTCGTGGTCAGCGACCCCGTGCCCGCGGAATAACATAACGCACATGGACAGGGCCGTCCCGAGAAGGGGCGGCCCTGTTCGTATGCCTTACTTGTTCGCGGCCTGGCAGGCGTCCAGGAACGCGAGGATGTGCTCCTCGGGGGTGTTCACGTCCATGCCCACGCAGGAGATGGAGATCCTGCCCTCGTCGGCCTTGCCCTCCTTGAGCATGCGTTCGACGTTTTGGTGTATCTGGTCCGGGCCCTCCTTCTGGATGTTGACGGCGCTGTAACGGAGGTTCAGCCACACCCCCGGCAGGTGCTCCCGCACGTAGGGGATGTTGGAGCCCGCGCCCACCTCGGCAAAGGCCAGGTTCTTCACCTTGCGGTAGCCCTCGCAGACGTGCTCCATGCTCTTGCCGCAGTGGTGGATGCCGAAGCAGGGGAACGCCTCGGCCAGCCGCAGGTCGTGGGGGAGGAGGAATTCCTCGTAGCAGGCGTTGGACACCATCTCCACGGAGCAGTTGGACGTGAGGTAGTTCTCAGGCATGACCTTGCGCACGATGCCGGTGACGCCGCCGGAGATGTCGTTGCTCAATGCGTAGAAGCGCTTGCCGACCTCGAGAGACAGGTCGGTGAGCTTGGTCAGCAGGTCGGTGATCTCGTCCGGGTCGGAGTAGTAGGACATGTACAGCTCCTGGCCCATCAGGTCCAGCGCGATGTTCTGGACGCCCTGGAGGTTGATGTAGGTCTCCACCCGGCCATAGTCGTTGAGCAGGCCGTCGATCTGCCTCTGCGTCCGCGCCCACACCGGGTCATGGTCCAGGTCGGGAACCTGTATGTCCTCCAGATCGTCGGCGGTCAGGTTCCGGCACACCACCTGGGGCGAGTTGTCCGGCTTGTAGACGATGTCGCAGCCCATCAGCTCGGAGTACAGGTAGCCCGCGGCCAGCAGGTCCGTGCCCATCAGCGGCCTCGGCTTGGGTTCCTTCTCGCCGATGCCGTACTTGCCGAAGTGATCGTACAGCGTCCGGCGCATCTTCACGTCGCACTCCATGCGGTACTTGTAGTCGTCGAAGAACGGCTGTGAGAAGTCGATGCCGGCGTTCTTGTGCCACCACGACGGGTGGAACGTGATGTCATAGGGGATCCTGTCCATGTTGTCCGCCTCCGTTATCGGTGTTATAGTTCTTCGACGACCCCGCCGCGGGCTGCATTGAGCCGCGCCCTGAGGTCGCCCGGCGTCCCCTGCTCGAAGCCCGCGTAGGGCAGCAGGAACGCGCTGGACTTTGTGAGATAGAGGTATATGATCTGGTCCTTCTCCATGAAGCAGGCGCGGACCACCCGGTCGAGGCCGTAGCGGGCCTGCTCCTTATCGCTTTTGATGTCGAAGCCGTCGCCCGTGAAGGTCAGCGCGTAGAAGAACTTGGGCGTCTCCGACAAGCCGAACTGCTCGGTGATGCGGTTGACGCTCATGTAGAAGCGCAGGTAGCGGCTTACAAAGAAATATGCGCCCAGCGCGATGAACGCATAGCCCAGGATGGGGCTGTCGGCGCGGAAGTTCATCAGCCCGAACACGACGATCAGCGCGGACAGTACCAGGTGCCCGGCGACGCCCTTTTTGTCGCCCAGCACGTGAAAGCGCATGTAGCGCCTGTACTGCCGCTCCGTGAGCTGACAGCGCACCCTGATCGCCTCGTCCATGTCCATCCGACCCCGCTTGCTTTTCGTTCACGACCATTATAGGACGAAAAGATAGAAAGGTAAAGAGTTTAACACAAAAATAATTGACAAATGTTTAGTTTTGTAATTGACAGCAGGGTAAAAGTGATGTAAACTTATACATGATATTTCTTGACAGGAGCTTAGCGCCGAGCGGGAAATGTCTGACGGGACCTTAGCACAAAGACAGAAGGAGCGATGGTATGAAGAAGTTATTATCCATGATCCTCGCGGTGGGCCTGGTGCTGTCCATGTTCGCCGGCATGGCCCTGGCGGAGGCCGAGCTGACCTTCACCTACGCCGAGCTGAACGGCGACGACAACATCAACTCCCGCGTCGGCTACAAGTTCGCCGAGTACGTGGACGAGCTGTCCGAAGGCCGCATCAAGATCGACGTTTTCACCGCTTCCCAGCTGGGTGACGAGATCACCTGTCTGAACGCCCTGCAGATGGGCGGCGGCACCGTGGACTTCTACCGCGGCAACACCAACTCCCTGGGCGACTACGGCATCCGCAAGATGACCCTGTTCGGCCTGCCCTACATCTTCACCAGCCGCGACAACATGTGGAAGGTGCTGGACTCCGAGGAGATCGGCCAGGCGTTCCTGAACGAGGGCGCTGAGGTCGGCGCGGGCTTCATCGGCATCGCCTATACCGACGAGGGCGCCCGCCACACCTTCACCTCCATGGAGATCACCGGCCTGAACGATCTGAAGGGCAAGAAGATCCGCGTGCCGGAGACCACCCTGATGATGGACACCATGGCGGCCCTGGGCGCCGAGCCCACCCCCATCTCCTACTCCGAGCTGTACTCCTCCATCCAGACCGGCGTCGTGGACGGCGGCGAGAACGGCTATCCGGGCTATGACTCCAACAAGTTCTACGAGGTCGCGCCCTACTACCTGCTGGACGGCCACACCTTCTCTCCCGGTGTCATCCTGATGGCCGAGGCCCGCTGGAACCAGCTGAGCGAAGAGGACCAGGCCATCCTGAAGGAGGCCGGCAAGAAGGCGTCCGCGTGGAACAAGGAGCAGATCGAGGCCGAGGAGGCCGCGCTGCGCAAGTCCCTCGAGGAGAAGGGCGTCACCATCATCGACGTGCCCGCCGAGGATATGGCCGCGGCCCAGGAGGCCTGCAAGACCGTCTGGGAGGGCTACTCCGAGGGCATCGAGGATGTGCTCCAGGCCATCGTCGACATCCAGCAGTAAACCCCGCGCCTCCCGTGTGCGCACGTGAAAACGCCGCCCGGGACGCATAGCAACCGCCTGCCAGGGAAGAGGACGGCAGCCCGTCTCTCTTCCCTGGCAGAGTTGTGTCAATAGTATTCCCTGTCTTTGCAGGGAAGGAGGGAGAAATTTGAGGAAGTTTTACGACGCCGTCTACTGGGTGTTTTTGACGTTCTGCAAGCTGATCTTCATCGCGTCGATCTGCATCACGTCCTACGTGGTGTTCATGCGGTTCGTGATGAGCAAGACGCCGCGATGGGGCGAGCAGGCGATACTGATCTGCATGGTGTACATGGCGCTCATCAGCGCGAGCCTCGCCATCCGCACGGACAAGCACCTGCGCGTGGTGCTGATACAGTACGCCTTCCCGGCATCCGTCCGCGCCCGGGTGATGGAGGTGCTGCACGCCTTAAGCCAGGTGATGATCTTCCTGTTCAGCCTGTTCATGATCGTCTACGGCGTACAGTTCACCCAGCTCATGTCCCGAAGCGTGCTGTCGGGCATCCCCATCGCCAAGTCCTGGCTGTACGCGGCGGTGCCGGTGGCCGGGGTGTGCATGCTCCTGATGCAGAGCGAGCGGTTCATACTTTTCGTCCTCAAGCTGATGAAGAAGCCGGTCGCGGGCTACTACGACTACAAGATCACGCCCCACGAGGGCGAGCTTGAGACCGCGGAGGTGGAAAACAAGTGAATACGACCGTCGCGATCGCCATACTGATCGTCCTGTTCTTTGCGTTCATCATTTTGAGCTTTCCCATCGCCTACGCCATCGGCATCGCGTCCGTCATCGGCATGATCTACATGGGCCTGAATCTCCAGCAGGTCGTGCAGCTGATGGTCAAGGGCGTGTTCAGCTTCTCGCTGATGGCCGTGCCGTTCTTCATATTGGCCGGTGAATTGATGGGCGAGGGCGGCATCTCCGACAAGCTGATCGAGCTGTCCGACGCCATCGTCGGCTGGATGCGCGGCGGCCTGGCGATGGTCAACATCGTGGCCTCCATGTTCTTCGGCGGCATCTCCGGCTCCTCGGCGGCGGACTGCGCCTCCCTGGGCACCATCCTCATCCCCATGATGGTGGAGCAGGGCTACGACGACGACTTCTCCGCCAACGTCACCATGACCTCCTCCGTGCAGGGCATACTGATTCCGCCCAGCCACAACATGGTCATCTACGCCACCGTGGCGGGCAGCGTGTCCATCGGACGGCTGTTCATCGCGGGCTACGCGCCGGGCATCCTGCTGGGCGTGGCGCTGATGATCTACAGCTATTACATCTCCGTCAAGAAGCAGTACCCCAAGGGCGACGCCTTCGACCTCAAGCGCTTCATCAAGTCCTTCCTGAGCGCTTTCTGGGGCCTGATGACCGTGCTGATCGTGGTGGTCGGCGTGGTGGCCGGCGTGTTCACCGCCACCGAGTCCGCGGCCATCGCCGTCGTGTGGGCCATCATCTGTGGCGCGTTCATCTATCGCAAGCTGTCCTTAAAGGGCTTCTGGCAGGTGCTGGAGCGCGCGCTGAACACGCTGGCCATCGTGCTGATATTGATCTCCACGTCCGCGGCGTTCTCCTGGTGCCTGACGTATCTGAAGGTCCCCATGATCATCGCAAACGCGATATTGAGCGTCACCACCAACCGGTTCCTGATCCTTCTGCTGATGAACGTCATCATGCTGATCTTCGGCACCATGATGGACATGAGCTGCAACATACTGCTGCTGACGCCCATCCTGCTGCCCATCGCCCAGCAGATCGGCGTGGACCCGGTGCAGTTCGGCTGCATCATGATCCTGAACCTGGGCATCGGCCTGGTGACCCCGCCCGTGGGCTCCACGCTGTTCATCGGCTCCGCCATCTCCAAGGTGCCCATCGAGCGGCTGGGCAAGACGCTCATACCGTTCTTCGCGGTCATGCTGGTGGTGCTCGCCATCGTCACCTACTGGCCGGCGTTCACCATGACCCTGCCGAACATCATCATGCCCCTCAAGGTGGGCGGCTGACGAAAAGGAGAGTAATTTATGTTTGATACCTCGCTGCGGGATTCCCAGAGCACGGCGGTGAGCGCCATCGCCCCGGAGGACTTCGACCTCGACCGCTACGCGGAGTACGCCGCGAAGCAGGACGAGAAGGTGAGAAGGTTCGTGCAGGCGGATTCCGGCGTGCTGGTGTACCGGCGCTTCCGCGTGGCGGAGGTCTACGGCTGGGAGTGCCAGGACCGGGAGCTGTCGTTGAAGCTCCAGCTCGGCGCGCTTCAACAGAGCATGGGGTACGCCGCCGACATGGCCAACTACCTGGAGCCCTGGTACGGCATCGGCGTGGGCGCATCGGCCTTCGGCGCGAAGTACATCTGGCGGGACGGCCAGGCCCCCGCGGTGTCCGACGAGTTCGAGGGCATCGAGGACGCGCTGGCCTTCGACCCCGTGCCTATCGAGACCACCGAGATCGGCCGGGACCAGATGGCCTACGTAGAGTACTTCCTGGACAAGACCCGCGGGAAGCTGCCGGTGTCCTTCTGCGACATCCAGTCGCCCCTGAACATCATCAGCGAGATGATGCCCACCACCGCGCTCTTCGAGGACATGCTCGAGGACCCGGACGCTTACAGCGACCTGGCCTACCGCGCGGGCGGGATGCTGCGGGACTACCTGCTCAAAATGCGCGACCTGATCGGCGGGGCGCTGGCGCTGCCCGGCCACGGCTTCGCGTCCTCTCGGGCCATGATCGGCATCGGGGCCTCGGACGACACCAGCATCATGATCAGCAACCCCATGTTCGATGAACTGGAGGCCAATCAGCTGGCCGACATGTGCGAGCCCTTCGGCGGCGCGTTCTACCATAGCTGCGGCAACTGGGAGGCGAAGATACCGTCCGTGCTGAAGGTGCGCAACCTCCTCGGCGCCGACGGCGCGTTCTCCAGCGAGACCGACCCGTCGCCCAACGACCCCGCGCCCTTCGGCAAGGCCTTCGCCGGCACCGGCAAGATATTGAACCTCCGG
>JAFUWR010000233.1 GCA_017471125.1 Clostridia bacterium
AATCGGACGGCTTACAGCGAAGCCCAGTTTGAAGCGCTCTGCCGATTCACCCAAAGAATGATACGGCACGAGCTCGAAACCGCCCTGGATCGCGCTTCCAAGGGGTGACCGACGCCAACACAGGGGGACGGTCCTCGATCTTCGAGGACCGTCCCCCTGCGTATGTCGATGGATCAGATGGTATAGACGTAGTCGGCCTTTCTCGGCGCGGCCGCTCCGACGGGCTTCGCGGGGTAGCCGAGGATCAGGTTCCCGATGCCCTCGTAGTCGCCCTCGATGCCGAGCTTCTTCAGGATGGCCTTGCCCGCCTCGCTCTCGAACGCCTCCTTGGCGCGATGGATCCAGCAGCTCGCCACGCCCAGGTCCGCCGCGGCGTTCATCATGTTGCCCATCACGAGGCTGCCGTCGTAGATGTACGTGGGCACGGCCTTGTTCGCCAGCACGACCAGCAGCTCCGGTGCGCTGTAGAAGGGGTCGATGTTCACGCCCATGACCGCGGCGTTCAGCTTCGACAGCTTCTCGCGCACCTCCGGGTCCTTGACGACGATGATGATGGGCGACTGCTTGCCCATGCCCGTCGCGGCATAGGTCCCCGCCTCGATGATCGCGTTGAGCTTGTCCGCCTCGACGGCGTCGGGCTTGTAGGCGCGGCAGCTTCGGCGCGTCTTCAGTGTGGTCAACGTTTCCGCCATGGTTGATTCCTCCTTTTTATTCGGTCCAAAACACAAGGGTCTTCCCTGAACAACAGGAGTATAACATAAATGCAGACAAAATGGAAGGGGTTCCGTAACATAGGGGACCGTCCCTCTGCGCCCCCATTTTCGATCCTCGATTTTGATTGCATTCCCCCCGTTTCCGTGCTATAATGAAACATCCCATTAACAAAAGGGGGTCTCGACGTGCATCTGAAGCTGAACGGCATGGAGCTGAACTGCACCGGGGAGGAGCGCTGGGGCGACCTGCTGGCGGAGCTGCCGGACGGGGGCGCGGGCGCGCTGGGCATATCGGTGCAGGGCCGCACCTGTTCCCTGAACGACCGGGTGGAGGAGTACGTCTACGCCCGGGTGCTGACCTATGCGGACGAGGAGGGCCGCCGCATCTACGAGCGGACGCTGCAATTCATCTGCCTGACGGCGGCGCAGCGGCTGTATCCCGGCGAGCGCGTGCGCATCCGCCACTCCTTCGTCAACGGGCTGTTCATCGACCTGCCGGGGGTGCCGGTGACGCCGGAGGCAGCCGCGCGGCTAAAGGCCGAGATGCGCGCCATCGTGGACGCGAACCTGCCCATCCGGCGGCTGAGCGTGTCGCTGGAGGACGCCCGGGCCTACTTCGCGGAGACGGGCCAGCTCGACCGCCTGCGCATACTGAACTACCGCAAGGTGCCCCACTTCACGCTCTACCGCATCGACGGCCTGGACGACTACTTCTACGGCGAGATGGCGGTGAACACCGGCGCGATCAGGGTGTTCGACCTGTTCGCCCTCGAGGGCGGGCTGATCTTACAGATGCCGGACGCCGACGACCCCGGCCGTCCGGCGGCGTTCCGCAGCATGCCGCACCTGCTGGAGACCTACTCCCGCGCCGCGGACTGGCACGCCATACTGAACTGCGAGAACGTGGCGGACCTGAACGACATGATCCGCGACCACCGGCTGCGCGAATTCATCCGCGTCAACGAAGCCCTGCAGGAGCGCCGGGTGGAGGAGATCGCGGACCAGTTCATCGCCTCCGGCGCGCGGCTGCTGCTGATCGCCGGGCCGTCGTCCTCGGGCAAGACCACCTTCTCCCACCGGCTGTCCATCGCGCTGCGGGTCCACGGGCTCAAGCCGGTGAAGGTGTCGCCGGATGACTACTACATCGACCGCGACCGCCTGCCCCTGGAGCCCGACGGCACCGTGGACCTGGAGACCATCGACGCGCTGGACGTGGACCTGCTGTGCGACCACCTGCCGCGGCTGTTGGCGGGGGAGACGGTGGACATGCCGGAGTTCGACTTCGTGGTCAGCAAGCGCACCGGCCGCACCCACGCGCTCACCGTGGCGCCGGGCCAGCCCATCATCATCGAGGGCATCCACGGCCTGAACCAGCGGCTCACCGCCTCCGTGCCCGACGACATGAAGTTCCGGGTCTACATCAGCCCGCTGACCATGCTCAACCTGGACGACCACAACCGCATCCGCACCACCGACGCCCGGCTGCTGCGGCGCATCGTGCGGGACTACAAGTTCCGCGGCACCCCGCCCGAGGAGACCATGGCCATGTGGCCGTCCGTGCGCCGGGGCGAGGAGCGCTATATCTTCCCCTTCCAGGAGCGCGCCGACGCCATGTTCAACTCCGCGCTCACCTACGAACTGCCCATCATGAAAAAGTACGCCTACCCCGCGCTCCAGGCCGTGCCCCCCGAGAGCCCCTATTACACTCTCGCCCGCCGCCTCGTCAAGTTCCTCAATTACATCGAGACCGCCGACGTCGAGGACGAGGTGCCCGTCAACTCCATCCTCCGCGAGTTCATCGGAGGCTGCTGCTTCTATCGCGAGCAGGATTGACCCGGGCATGACGACAGCCGCCCCAGGCCGGGGCGGCTGTCGGTCGATCAAGGTCGGTCGTCTTGCGGCAGGTCTCCGGGGTCCCACCCCGATCATCCCTCCTCCATGGCTTCGCGCCTGTGCTGCAAGTGGATGCCGATGTGCCCGACGCCGAGGATGGCGACGGCGACGAGCAGCAGCAGGGATAGCATCCCCAGAAGCCCATATAGAACAGCCTTGCCCGGATCGCTTTCTCTGTTCTGCCATAGCGAAACCATTTATGTTCCATCATCAATTTGCCAACAATGCCCGTGCGATACTGCCGCTGACGAGGCGCATGATGCTCTCCTTGGACGCTCCGAAGCTCAGCAGGTTGACGCTGCCGTACCAGACGACGCTGCCGTCGATCACCGCATACTTTTGGTGGATGCCCTCTTGGCAGACGATCTTGACCCGCTGCCCTTGCAGCATTCGGATGGCCGTTTGGGCCGCGCCGCGCGAGGACGTGGGCATGGTATCCGGATCGCGGGTCACGACGGTCACCTTCACCCGCTTTTGAACACATTGCGCCAGGGCCGCTTCGATCCACTTCACCCGCTTGACCGTGACATAGGGGCTGACGATGACGACGGTTTCCCCGGCTTGCGCTATATCATGCAGGAATCGCTCCTGGAAGCTGTTCTGATCGTAGATGATGTCGCTGTCCAAGGCCGCTTCCTGTCCCGCAGCCACGGTATAGCCGATGGCAGCGTAGCCCTTGAGCCGCTTGTGGTACATCTTCTCCAGCATGGCCGCGCTGTTGTCGATGTAGTCGTAGACGCGCACCTCGCGCTTGCCCTCGTGCAGGCGGTGCAGCCTGCCG
>JAFUWR010000234.1 GCA_017471125.1 Clostridia bacterium
AAGGAAAGCAGCGCTGGAAGTGGATGCTTTCCTGAAAGGGTGAGGGAAATGACAAAGTATATCTTCGTGACCGGCGGCGTGGTCTCCGGCCTGGGCAAGGGCATCACGGCGGCGTCGCTGGGACGGCTGTTGAAGGCGCGCGGGCTGAAGGTGGCCGCGCAGAAGCTGGACCCCTACATCAACGTGGACCCGGGCACCATGAGCCCCTACCAGCACGGCGAGGTCTACGTGACCGAGGACGGCGCGGAGACGGACCTGGACCTGGGCCACTACGAGCGCTTCATCGACGAGGACCTGAACCGCTTCTCGAACCTGACCACGGGCCGGGTGTACTCCAACGTCATCCACCGGGAGCGTCAGGGCGGCTACCTGGGCTCCACGGTGCAGACCATCCCGCACATCACCGACGAGATCAAGACGTTCATCTACCAGGTGGGCAAAAAGACCGACGCCGACGTGGTCATCACCGAGATCGGCGGCACCATCGGCGACATCGAATCCCAGCCCTTCATCGAGGCCATCCGGCAGGTGGGGCTCGAGGCGGGGCGCGAAAACGCGCTGTACATCCACGTGACGCTGGTGCCGTATCTCAAGGCCTCCGGCGAGCACAAGTCGAAGCCCACCCAGCACTCCGTCAAGGAGCTACAGGGCATGGGCATCAGCCCGAACATCATCGTGCTGCGGGTGGACGAGAAGATCGAGGACCAGAGCATCTTCACGAAGATCGCCCACTTCTGCAACGTCAAGCCCGACTGCGTCATCGAGAACCTGACGCTGCCGAACCTGTACGAGGCCCCGCTGATGCTGGAGGCCGCGGACCTGTCGGGCATCGTCTGCCGGGAGCTGGGCATCGACGCGCCGGCCCCGGACCTGGAGGAGTGGCGGGCGCTGGTCGGGCGCATCCACCACCAGTCGAAGTCCGTCAAGATCGGATTGGTGGGGAAGTACGTGCAGCTCCACGACGCCTATCTGTCCGTGGCCGAGGCCCTGCGCCACGCGGGATACGCCCTGGACGCCCGGGTGGACATCGAGTGGATCGACTCGGAGGGGCTGACGGAGGAAAACTATGAGGCGGCGCTGTCGCGGGTGGACAGCATCATCGTCCCCGGCGGCTTCGGCAACCGGGGCGTCGAGGGCATGATCCTGACCGCGCGGTATGCCCGGGAGCGTCATGTGCCCTACTTCGGCATCTGCCTGGGCATGCAGATCGCGGTCATCGAGTACGCCCGGAACGTGGCGGGGCTGGCGGGGGCCAACTCCCATGAGTTCGACGAGGCGAGCCCCCACCAGGTCATCCACTTCATGCCCGACCAGTCGGACGACGTGGACAAGGGCGGCACGCTGCGGCTGGGCCGGTACCCGTGCATATTGAAGGACGGCACCGCCATCGCCGCCTGCTACGGGCGCACGGAGATCGGCGAGCGCCACCGCCACCGCTACGAGTTCAACAACGAGTACCGGGACGCGCTGGAACGGGCGGGGCTGCGCCTGTCGGGACTGTCCCCGGACGGGCGGCTGGTGGAGACCGTCGAGCTGCCCGGCGAGCGCTTCTTCATCGGCGTGCAGTTCCACCCCGAATTCAAAAGCCGCCCCAATAAACCACATCCGCTGTTTGTCGGCTTTCTCAAAGCGGCGCTTTGAGAAAATGGGAAATGGGAGGCGCAAATCCGAAGGATTTGCGGTTTGCCCCAAGGGGCAAACTGATTTTGACGATCCTGCGGATCGGCAAAATCACCGGAATGGGGAATGGGGAATGGCGGTTCAAATCTCTTCGAGATTTGTCTTTATTCCAATAGGAAACGCGGTAGCATGCCTTCCCCTTTAGGGGAAGGTGGCCCGCGAAGCGGGTCGGATGAGGTAGGTAATTCAATTTCCCATTTCCCATTTCCAATTTGAAATTCACTTGTGCGTCATATCGTCGATCTGATGGAATATCCCCTTGTTCTGCTTATATATCTCCCTGAATATCGGATACCCTCTCCGATATACCGCCACGTTTTCCGGTATCGGGTGGAACACCTTATTCGGCGGGTCGACGCAAGCGGCGCAGGCGGTCTCGAAGTCGGGATACGCGCCCGCGCCCACGGCGGCGGTGATGGCCGCGCCGAGGCAGGCCTGCTCCAGCGAGGCGCTGCGGTAGACGTCCCGGTCGAAGATGTCGGCCTGGATCTGGAGCCACACGTCGCTGCGCGCGCCGCCGCCCGCGGCGACGATGCGGTCGCACCGCGCCCCGGCCTCGAGCAGCACCTCCAGGCAGTCCCGGAGCGCGCAGGCCACGCCCTCCATGACGGCCCGCTCCATCTCCGCCCGGCCGTGGTCGAGGGTCAGCCCCACGAACGCGCCGCGGGCCTTGGGGTCCATGTGGGGCGTGCGCTCGCCGGTCAGGTAGGGCAGGAAGAACAGCCCGTTGGCCCCGGGCGGGCACTGGGCCACAGCCCGGTTCACGGCGTCGTAGTCGTCGTCCCGGAGCACCTGCCGGGTGATCCACTTGAGGCTGATGCCGCTGTTCAGCACGCCGCCCATGATCTGCCAGCGCCCGGGGACCACGTGGGCGAAGGTGCTGGTGCGCAGCTTCGGGTCGAAGATGGGCGCGCCGACGGTGGTGGCCACCTGCCCGCCGGTGCCGATGTTGGAGGAGAACACCCCCTCTTCGATGATGGCGTTGCCCACGGCCTGCATGAAGGAGTCGCCGCCGCCGTTGACCACGAGGGTGTCCGTGCTCAGGCCCGTCTCCCGGGCGGCCTGCTCGGTGACGTGGCCCACCACCTTGGTGGACGGGCCGAGGTCGGGCAGGATCGCCTCGGGGATGCCCAGCGCGTCCAGCACGGGCCGCGCCCAGCGGAGGCTGCGGTTGTCCAGGGTCAGGCTGCCCGCCGCGTCGGAGAAGTCGGTGGAGATGACGCCGCTCAGGCGGTACTTGACGTAGTCCTTGGGGAGCATGACCTTGTGGACGCGCCCGAACAGCTCGGGCTGGCGCGTTTTCAACCAATACAGCGTGCCCAGCACGTACCCCGCGGCGACGCGGTTCTGGGTGTGCTCGAGGATGGCCGGCGCGCCGACCCTCTCATAGATCTCGTCAAGCACCTCTCCCGAGCGCTGGTCCATCCAGATGATGGCGTTCATGAGGGGCTTTCCGCTTTCGTCCACCGCCACGGTGCCGTGCATCTGGCCGGAGAAGCTCACCGCCGCGATGTCCCTGGGGTCGACGCCGGAGCGCTCCAGCGCCGCGCGGATGGCCCGGACGGTCCTGTCGTACCACAGCGCCGGGTCCTGCTCGGCCCAGCCGATGCGGGGGATGGCCACGTCGTAGCCCTCGCCCGCCGAGTGGTAGACCCGCCCCTCCAGGTCCGCGATGAACGCCCGCACGCTCGAGGTGCCCAGGTCGACGCTCATGTAATACTTGCCCATAGATGTCCCCCTTCCCATGATCTGCCACAATTATATATGCAATACGCAGCCGTTGTCAACGCGCAAAAACCGCCGGTCCATCCGGGGAGAGGATGGGCCGGCGGCGCGAGAGAGGGGGATCAAACCACCTTGACAGGGCGGTTTTCCTTCAGCGATTCCTTGGCGGCGATGGCGATCTTGACCGCCATCAGGCCGTCGTGGCCGTCCACGGGCACGGGCGCGTCGTTGGCGACGGCGTTGATGAAGTCCTTGACCTCGGCGATGAAGGCGTTGTTGTAGCGCTCCAGGAAGAACCAGGTGGGCTTCTCGCAGACCACGCCGTCGGCGGTGGAGATCATGGACATGTCGATCAGGTCGTTGCCGTCCTGCACGCAGCCCTTGTCGCAGTGCACCTCGACCCGCTGGTCGTAGCCGTAGCGGGCGGCGCGGCTGTTGTCGATGACGCCGATGGCGCCGTTTTCAAACTTGAGCATGACGATGGCGGTGTCCACGTCGTCGTACTTGGCGAAGAAGGGGTCGATCTTGTTGGTGCCGTAGGCGACCACCTCGGTGACCTCGCTGCCGGACAGATAGCGGGCCATGTCGAAGTCGTGGATCATCATGTCCACGAAGATGCCGCCGGACACGGCCACGTAGGCCTCCGGGGGCTGCTCGGGGTCGCGGGAGCAGACCTTGACCACGTGGGGCGCGCCGAGACGCCCGGAGGCCACCACGTCGCGGACCTTCTTGTGGTTGTGGTCAAAGCGGCGCACGAAGCCCAGCTGGAGCTTGACGCCCGCCTTCTTCACGGCGTCCAGGGCGCTCTCGATGTCCGGGATGTCCAGGCCCACGGGCTTCTCGCAGAAGATGTGCTTGCCCGCGGCGGCGGCGCGGCGGATGAAGTCCGGGTGCGTGCCGGTGGGGGAGCAGATCAGCACGGCGTCGATGTCCTTCGCGGCAAAAATTTCTTCCTCATCCTTGCCCCAGCGCTCCACGCCCAGGGACTTCAAAAAGGCGATGCCGTCGTCGTTCAGATAGGGGTCCGCCACCGCCACCAGCTTCGCGCCGGGGATGGACTGGCAGAGGTTCGTGGCGTGCAGGCGGCCGATGCGGCCGAGGCCGAGCTGGCCGATGCGTACTTCTTTCATCGTAATATCCTCCTGATCAAGCCTCTACGGCTCTCTTGACATCCATGATGGCCTTGACCGCGGTGGCGGTGTCGGTGGCCGGGAGCAGCTCGCAGCCGACGATGCCCTTGTAGCCGATGGCATCGAGGCACTTCAAGACCTTGACGTAGTTGATCTCGCCGGTGCCTGGCTCGTGCCTGCCGGGGACGTCCGCGATGTGGACGTGGCCGAAGGTGTCGCCGTAGGCGGCGATGTTGTCGCACATGCGGCCCTCGTTGATCTGCATGTGATAAACATCATACAAAATCTTGAGCTTCGGGGACCCGATCAGGCGCACGACCTCGGCGGCCATCCGGGTATAGGCCAGGAAGTTGCCGACGTGGTCGGTGTAGATGTTCAGCCCCTCGAGGTTGATCTGTATGCCGGTCTCCTCCGCAAGCTTCGCCGCGGCGGTGAGGGTGCGGTACATGGAGCACAGCTTCACCGTGTCGGACAGCTCGTCGTAGTGATCGACCA